>JBQCFU010000123.1:0-9112 GCA_051958775.1 Pseudolabrys sp. | reverse complement strand
CGGCGGGTGCATGAACGAGGTCTGCATGTTGACGCCGAGGATGACGCCAAACCAGATCAGGTCGATACCGAGCTTCTCGGCGGCAGGGCCAAGCAGCGGAATGACGATGAATGCCAGTTCGAAGAAGTCGAGGAAAAACGCCAGGAGGAAAACCATGGCGTTGACGAACAGCAGGAAGCCGATCTGTCCGCCGGGCAGCGACACCAGAAGCTCCTCGACCCAGACATGGCCGCTGACGCCGTAGAACGTCAGCGAGAAAACGCGGGCGCCGACGAGGATGAAGACGACGAACGCAGACAGTTTGGCGGTCGCTTGAACGGCCTGACGGATCAGGTCGAAGCTCAAGCGACGCTTCATCAGGCCGAGGATGAGAGCACCGACCGCGCCCATCGCGCCGCCTTCGGTCGGCGTCGCCACACCGATGAAGATCGTTCCGAGAACGAGGAAGATCAGCAGCAGCGGCGGCACCATGACGAAGGTGGTTTCCTGCGCGATCCGCGACAGGAAGCGGAAGTTGAACAGCTTCTCGCGGAGCCGGTTCAGGAGAGCGACGACGAGCGCGAAGCCGATCCCGAAGAACATCGTCAGCACGACGAAGTCGGCACCCTTCGCGTTGGATTCCCACATCGCCGCATAGCCGACGAGCCCGCTGATGATCGCGAGGACGAACACGGAGGTGAGGCCGCGGCTGCCGTCGTCCTCGCGGAAGCCGATCGCTTCCGCCGGCAGTCCAGGCGTCCATTTCGGGAAGATCATCGAGACGATGAAGATATACAGCGCGTAGAGGCCGGACAGGACCAGGCCGGGAATGAATGCCCCTTCGTACATGTCGCCGACCGAGCGGCCGAGCTGGTCGGCCATGACGATCAGCACGAGCGAAGGCGGGATGATCTGCGCCAGCGTGCCCGAAGCGGCGATGACGCCCGACGCGACGCGGCGGTCGTAGCCGTAGCGCAGCATGATCGGCAGCGAGATCAGGCCCATGGAGATGACCGACGCCGCGACGACGCCGGTGGTCGCCGCGAGCAGCGCACCGACGAAGATCACGGCATAGGCGAGGCCGCCGCGCACCGTGCCGAATAGTTGCCCGACCGTATCGAGCAGGTCTTCAGCCATGCCGGATCGTTCGAGTACCAATCCCATGAATGTGAAAAAGGGAATGGCGAGCAGGGTATCGTTTGCCATCACGCCATAGACGCGTTCCGGCAGAGCCTGCAGGAAGTCCGGATGGAACTGGCCGAGCTCGATGCCGATCAGGCCGAAGATCAGCCCTACGGCGCCGAGAGAGAACGCTGCCGGATAACCGAGCAGCAGGAATACCACGAGCGCCGCGAACATAATCGGCGCCATGTTGTGAATCAGAAAGGCGGTCATTGCGGTCCCCCAGCCGGCCCGGTCATCGCTTTTCGATCGCGTCGACGAGGTGCTCGACCTCTTCTTCCGCCGCACTCTTCTTCATCGCATGCGGGTCGTCCATCAGCCCGCGCATGATTGCGATGCGCTTGATGATCTCCGAGATGGCCTGGATGAACAGCATCGCAAAGCCGATGGCGATAAGCGCCTTGGCTGGCCATTGCGGCAGGCCGCCGGCGTTCATCGATTGCTCGTTGATGACGTAGGACTTCTCGAAGAACGGGATGCCGGTCACGATCATGATGATGGTGAGCGGCAGCAGGAAGAAGATATGGCCGACAAGGTCAATCGTGCTGCGCAGCCATTGCGGCATCAGATTGTTCACGATGTCGATGCGGATGTGCTCGTTGTCGAGCAGGGTCCAGGGCGAACACAGCAGAAAGACGACGCTGAACAGGACCCACTGAAGTTCGAGCCACGCATTCGACGACATGTCGAACAGCTTGCGTATCGTGGCATTGACTGCCGAAACCAGCACGGCCGCCAGAATGAGCCAGGCGAGATATTTGCCGACTGTCCGATTGAAGCTGTCGATGGCGCGCGCCACCGGCAACAGGGCATTCACCAGAGCGTTGAAGCCGCTCACGTTGCATCCTCCCGAGCCGGTTAATCCGGCCTTTATCGTCGCCGCGCCCCGCCCGAACCAAAGCAGGTCCCCTGTGTGAGGATAGCCAGATGCGGCAGCCAGGCTCAATCGAAACTTCCGAACGGCCGGGCGAGCTTCTTGAATTCGGCAATTATGAGGTGGCTACCGCATATTTGGCAAGTCAGCAAGAGGCCCCGCCCGGGGGCGTCCACTGTTGCTGGGAATCGGCCGATTCCTGATCGCGGGACGACACTATCTATCGAACGCGGAGGCCCGACCGTTGCGGCGCCCTCAGAACTTGGGCGGTTTTTCGAGGTCCAGTTGCGGGATGTCAAATTGAGGCACCTCGATCTTCACCTTCGCCGGATCGACCGCAGGGGTGTGGTCGAGCCAGTAGGTGACCGAGCCGGGCCAAGCGATGACGATCACCACGAGGATGACCTGTAACAACAGCCAGGGAACTGCACCCCAGTAGATGTCAGACGTCTTGACCGATTTCGGAGCGATGCCGCGCAGATAGAACAGAGCAAAGCCGAATGGCGGGTGCATGAAGCTCGTCTGAATGTTGGCGCAGATCAGAACGCCGAACCAGATGAGATCGATGCCGAGCTTGTCTGCAGCAGGCGCTAGCAGCGGAATGATGATGAAGGCGATCTCGAAGAAATCGAGGAAGAACGCGATCACGAAAATGAAAGCGTTGACGAAGATCAGAAACCCGATCTCGCCCCCGGGAAGGCTGACCAGAAGATGCTCGATCCACTCCTTGCCGCCGACGCCCTGGAACACCAGGCTGAAGACGCGTGCGCCGATCAGGATGTAGGTCACCATCGCGGTGATGCGCATGGTCGTCGCCATGCCTTGATAGAGCAGCGGCCAGGTCAGCGTGCCGTAGAACCAGGCGAGCACGATCGCACCGACGACGCCCATGGCGCCGGCTTCGGTCGGCGTGGCGAGGCCCATGAAGATCGTGCCGAGCACGAGGAAGATCAGGCCAAGCGACGGGATGATGCCGCGCAGGCATTTCTTCCATAGCGCCCAGCCTTGCAGGGTCCGTGCTTCAGGTGGAAGCGCCGGCACGTCCTGCGGACGGATGACGCTCAGGATCGCCACCCAGATGCAGAACAGGGCAATCTGGATGATGCTCGGGCCGATCGCGCCGGCATACATGTCGCCGACCGACCGCCCCAGTTGGTCGGCGAGAACGATCAGTACGAGGGATGGCGGGATCAGCTGGGTGATGGTGCCGGAGGCTGCAATCACGCCCATCGTATGACGGGTCGAATAGCCGTATTTCAGCATCGGTGTCATCGAGATGACGCCCATCGCGATGACGGATGCGGCCACCGTGCCGGTGATGGCGCCGAGAATGGCGCCGACAAAGATCACCGCATAGGACATGCCGCCGCGTACCGGGCCGAACAATTGGCCGATCGAATCAAGCAAGTCCTCCGCCAAACCGCAGCGTTCGAGGATCGCACCCATGAAGGTAAAGAACGGGATCGCGAGCAGCAGATCATTCGAGATGATGCCGAACAGCTGATACGTCAGATTGCCGAGGAAGTCGGGCCTGATCAGCCCGAATTCGATGCCGAGGAAGCCGAAGAACAGGCCGGTTGCCGCCAGCGAGAACGCGGCGGGATAGCCGATCAGCATGAACAGGATCATGCCCCCGAACATCAGAGGCGCCATGTTATGAATGATGAAATTCATTGCAGCGGCTTCTCGTATTTGAAGTCGGCTTCGATCACGTGTTCGAGCGCAGCAATGCGTTTGATGATCTCGGAAATGCCCTGAAGTGCCATCAAGGCAAACCCGACTGGCAACATGAGTTTGACGGGCCAGCGGATTAGTCCGCCGGCGTTGGACGAGGCCTCATTGATCCGCCAGGAATCGACGAACCAGGGCCATGTGAAGTATGTCAGGATCAGACAGATCGGCAGGAGGAATAGAAAACCGCCGATGATGTCGATCCAAATGCGGGTCCGCTCCGATACGAAACCGTAGACCAGATCGACTCGGACATGCTCGTTCATCTTCAGCGTGAACGGACCACCCAGCAGCACCATTCCCGCGAACAGATACCACTGGATTTCGAGCCAGCCGTTGGAGCTCTCGGAAAAGAGATAGCGGCTGAAGGCATTGCCGGCGCTGATCAGACAGGCCCACAACACCATCCAGTTCGCGATATGGCCGAACTTGTCGTTGATCCAGTCGATGACTCGACTGAACGCCAGAAGCGTTTTCACGGCTTGCTCCCCCCGAAGCGTCGCCCGTCCCAAGGCCCGTCATGCGGCTGACGGTCGCACGCCTAGTAGCCCCAGCGGCGTGCAGTCAGTCAATCGAAACCTGAAATCTTAATGGCTTCGTTATGCCGCGATTGACCGCCGCAAACCGGATGCCCGCATAACAGGCAGGCAGCTAGCTAGCCCCCGGTCACGCTCATATGCCGGCCGAGTGCGGGCCGTTTGCGCCGCCGGTCGATGACGAAGTCATGACCGCGCGGCTTGCGCAGGACGGCGGCATCGATCGCCATATTGAGTTGATCGTTGCTTTCCGATGCGCGCAGCGGCGCGCGCAGGTCGGCGGCGTCCTCCTGCCCAAGGCACATGTAGAGCGTGCCGGTGCAGGTGAGGCGGACCCGGTTGCAGGATTCGCAGAAGTTATGGGTGAGCGGTGTGATGAAGCCGAGGCGTCCGCCGGTCTCGCGCACGCCCACATAGCGGGCAGGGCCGCCGGTCTGATAGTCGATGTCCTCGAGGGAATAACGCTCCGACAGACGGGCGCGGACCATCGATAGCGGCAGGTATTGGTCGAGGCGGCGTTCCTCACCGACATCACCGAGCGGCATGACTTCGATCACCGTAAGATCCATGCCGCGGCCATGCGACCAGGCAACGAGGTCCGCCAGTTCGTCGTCATTGACGCCCTTCAGTGCCACCGCATTGATCTTGATCTTCAGGCCCGCCCGCTGCGCGGCGTCGATCCCGGCAAGCACCTGATCGAGATCGCCCCAGCGGGTGATCGCGCGAAACTTGTCCGGATCGAGGGTATCGAGCGAGACGTTGATCCGCTCCACGCCGCAAGCTTTGAGGTCGGCGGCGTGCTTGGCGAGTTGCGTGCCGTTGGTGGTGAGGGTGAGTTCGTCCAGCGCGCCCGATTCCAGATGGCGCGAGAGCGAGGAGAACAGTGTCATCACGCCGCGCCGGACCAGTGGCTCGCCACCCGTCATGCGCAGCTTGCGCACGCCGCGCGCCACGAAGGCGCTGCACAGGCGATCGAGTTCCTCCAGCGTCAGCAGGTCGGCCTTCGGCAGGAAAGTCATATGCTCCGACATGCAATAGACGCATCGCAGGTCGCAGCGGTCCGTGACCGACACGCGCAGATAGGTGATGGCCCGGGCAAACGGGTCGATCAGGGGCCGTTGCGGCGCTCCCGCCTGGTCCATTGCCGTCGAAGAGAGGGTCTCGATCGCAGTCATAGTGCCGATCCCGAAGCAGCCGCTCCGTCAAGTTCCATACGTTGAATGTAGGGGGTTTGCGCCACGAACGCGAGGGCAGGGCCGTCAGCCCTTCGGCCAAATCACCCAAAGAAAAAGGGCCGCATCACATGGATGCGGCCCTGCGATAGGACGAGATGATGCGACTTACTGGCGCGCCGGAGCCGGCGCGGTGGGCCACGGCGCGGTCCCGGCCGGTGCGGCCGCGGCGGGAGCCGGCGCGGCAGCAGCCGGTGCGGCCGCAGGCGCTGCAGCGCGCGGCTTGGCGGCCGGCTTGGCCGGGCGCTTGCGCGTGGTGGCGCGGCGCGGCGCCGGAGGCGGCGCAACAGCCAGTTCCACGGTCACCGGCTTGGGCGAGAACGTTGGCGGATAGCTGGTCGTCTGGACGTCGAGTTGCTCGGTCGCGGTCTGATAGCCGTTGAGCGCGAAGGTCGCGGTTTGCGGACCAGACGTCGGAATTGCCAGCGAGCAGGGCGTGCGGCAGGTCAGATCGCCGACCTTTACATCCGCTCCCGGCGGTTCCGATTCAAAGCGCACCGCATCGGTCGAAGGCGACGACTTGAAGAGTTCGAAGTTCGAACCGGACGACGAACAGGCCGCAAGCATGAGGCCGCCGCCGATAATTGCAATCACGCGATACATCATGAATCCCTCAGGGTGGTAAGCACCCGCTCGGCCGGACAATAAAGGATACGGTAAGCATGCCGCAACCATATGCGGGCTGTTAACCTTACCGGATTAACCATAATGCGTTCGGACTGTGCCATTTTGTGGCAGAAATTCCGGCGCGGTTATGGCCCGGCATAGGCACGCTATACGGTCTTAACGCGCTGCAAAACGTCCATCACAGCTTCGGGCAGGTCAGCGAAGCGGCTGACGAGCCGATCCGCACCGAGTTCGCTCGCCGGCACGTCGCTGTAACCGAAATCAACTGCAACCACGCCGACCTTCGCAGCGCGCGCCGTGCGCACATCGGTAGCGGAATCGCCGATCATGACCGTGCGTTCGCGCGTGGCGTCGGATGCAGAGATGGTACGCAACAGCGGCGTCGGATCCGGCTTCGGCACGCCGAATGTGTCCTGGCCGCAGATGAAGTCGAAACGCTGTGTCAGGTTCAGCCGATCGAGCAGCAGCTTCGCCAAGCCTTCGAGCTTGTTGGTACATACCGCAAAGCGAAAGCCTTGCGCGGCGAGCCCATCCAGCGTCTCTTCGACGCCGGAGAACGGTTGCGACCGATCGGCGAGATGTTCAGCGTAGTATTCGAGATAGCTGTTGAACAGACGCTCGAGGTTAGTGTCGTCGCAGATCATGTCGTGCATGGCGAAGGCACGCTTGATCATGATGCGAGCGCCAGCACCGACGACCTTGCGGGCCTCGTCATAGGCGATCGGCGGAACGCCTTCCGGCATCAGAATGGTGTTGAGGGTTTCGACGAGATCGGGGGCGGTATCAACGCGGGTCCCGTCGAGGTCGAAGACGATCAAAGGGTCGGGCATGGTGCATGATCGCTAGCGGGCGGCGCCCCCCGGCGCAAGGGCAGGTTGGAAAACTGGCCCGGCGGCTATCTTCGCGCTGGAAACAACGCTAAATACCGGCGTCTTTTGATACCTCCGGGACCGCTGATGACCGACGCCGATACCTACAAGCGCGCTGCCGCGGCCCGAGCCGTGGAGCTGGTGAGCGATGGGATGCGGCTGGGGCTCGGCACTGGTTCAACGGCGCGGCCTTTTGTCGAACTCCTGGGTGAGCGGGTCCAGGGCGGACTGAAGGTGGTGGGGGTCCCCACCTCTGAAGCGACGCGAGAGATTGCGATCCGTGTCGGTGTCCCGCTGACCACGCTCGATGAGACGCCCGAACTGGATTTGACGGTCGATGGCGCCGACGAGATCGGGCCCGATCTGACGCTGATCAAGGGCGGCGGTGGTGCGCTGCTGCGGGAAAAGATCGTCGCCGCGGCCTCCCATCGGATGGTGGTGATCGCCGACCAAACGAAGTGGGTCGAGACGCTCGGGCGCTTTCCATTGCCCATCGAGGTCAACTCGTTCGGATTGGCGGCGACGCGGCAGGCAATCACCCGCGTGATCGCGGATTGCGGTCTGTCGGGGGCAATGACGGTTCGCTCCGGTGCCGGTGGCCATCCTTTTGTCACGGACGGCGGCCACTGGATCATCGACGCTGCGCTTGGCCGGATTCCCGATCCCAAGACACTGGCGGACCGCCTAGCGGCGGTGCCCGGTGTCGTCGAGCACGGACTTTTTGTAGGCTTGGCCAGCATGGCCATTCTCGCCGGCCCCGATGGTGTTCGCGCCATCGAACGGCCGTAGGTTTTCCGAATGAGGAGTTTCAAGATGACTATCCATCGCTCGATTGTCGCGGCCATGTGCGGAGCACTGGTCACCGGCCTGCTGACCGTCGGCATCGTTGCTGCACAGGCGCAGGCGCAACAGAAGCCGCAGCCGACAGCTGCCGCCATGGCAACCGCACGTGAAATCGTCGACATCAAGGGCGCGATCACATTGTTCAAGCCGGTCGTCAGCGGCGTGATCGAGACGGTGAAGCTGCGCATCCTGCAGTCCAATCCCAATCTGCAGCGCGATCTCGATGCCGTCGCGAAGGATCTCAGGACGCAGAACGAACCGCGTTTCAACGAGGTCCACGAGCAACTGGCAAAGATCTATGCCCAGCACTTCAACGAGCAGGAGCTGAAGGACATTCTGGTGTTCTACAAGTCCCCGCTCGGCAAGAAGCTGATCGAGGAGGAGCCGAAGTTTACCGACGAGAGCATGATTTTCGTGCAGGAATGGGCTGACAAGCTCGCGGCGGAAATGGTTGGCAAATTCACCGCCGAGATGAAAAAGAAGGGGCACGACCTCTGATTTTCGGCGGGTGGTGTGATTGCGCGAGGGTGGGCTGGTGAGCGAGCGTTCCGTTGACTTGTTTGTGATCGGCGCAGGGTCGGGCGGCGTGCGCGCCGCTCGCATCGCCTCCAGCCACGGCGCGCGCGTCATGGTCGCGGAGGAATACCGCGTCGGCGGCACCTGCGTGATCCGCGGCTGCGTGCCGAAGAAGCTCCTGGTTTACGCTTCGCGGTTTCGCGAGGAGTTCGAGGACGCAGCCGGTTACGGCTGGACCCTCGGCGAGCCGGTGTTCGACTGGGCGACCCTGATCGCCAACAAGGATCGCGAGATCGCCCGCCTCGAAGGCGCCTATACGACCACGCTCGAACGCTTCAAGGTCGAACTGGTCAAGAGCCGCGCGGTGCTCGACGGGCCGGGTGCCGTGAAGCTCGCAACCGGCGAGCGGATTGCAGCGAAGCATATCCTGATCGCGACCGGCGGCTGGCCGTATCACGGCGACGATATTCCCGGCATCGAGCATGTGATCTCATCCAACGAAGCGTTCCATCTCGAAACGCTGCCGAAACGGATCGTCATCCAGGGCGGCGGCTATATCGCGGTGGAGTTCGCCGGGGTGTTTGCCGGCTTGGGCAGCGAGGTGACGCTCGTCTATCGCGGCGAGAACATCCTGCGCGGCTTCGACGACGATGTGCGCGAGCATCTGCGCAACGAGATGACGAAACGCGGCATTACCATCACCTGCGGACATACGGTGACGGG
>JBQCFU010000122.1:0-2588 GCA_051958775.1 Pseudolabrys sp. | reverse complement strand
CGGCACGCACGCCCTCGAACAGCGGATTGATTGCGCTGCCGAGATTGGCGCCGAGCACCAGCGCGAGCGCGGCCTCCGGTGCGACAAACGGCGAATAAGCCAGCGACATGATCAGCAGCACCACGGCGAGGCTGGACTGCGCCGCCCAGGTGAGCACCGCCGCAACGAGGATGCAGAAGACCGGATCGCTGGTGACTGCGTGCAGCAGCGTATGCACCACCGGCGCGTTCTCGGCCGGCGCCAGACTGTCGAGCAGGATATGCAACGCGAGCAGCATCAGGCCGAGGCCGATCGCCACGCGGCCGAGATCGCGCACCCGACCGGCATCACTGCTCTTGAACGCGATCACACCGGCCAGAATGAACACCGGCGCAACGGCTGAAATGTTGAACGACAGCACCTGCACGATCAGCGTCGTGCCGATATTGGCGCCGAGCATGATCGCCAGCGCGGGTACGAGCGCGACGATCCCTTCCGATGCGAACGATGCCGTCATCAGCCCGGTCGCCGTGCTGCTCTGCAGAACCGCCGTCAGGCCGAGCCCGGCGGCAAAGGCAGACAGCCGGTTATTGAGCGCCACCTGAAGAAAACGGCGAAGCTGCGTGCCGTAGGCGCGCAGGAGGCCGCTGTTGACCATGTGCAGGCCCCACAACAGGAGTGCGACGCCGCCCATGAGATCGAGAATGACGATCGTACCCATCGATTCCTGCTCACAACCTCCAATGCTTGACGCGCGGCTCTAGCCTTAACGCTACGCCGCCGGGTTTTGCCTAAATAACAGTCACATCTGGCGCGCGTTTGCGCGCCGGGGGCCAAAGCTGCCGCCCACATCCGGCACACTAAGAAATTTCCCCACAAAATCAAACAGATGATCGTCGCAGCCAAAACTGGCACGGCGCTTGATTCTGTTACCGCGGCTCTGCGTGAGAAGTGAGCTTCCCGCGCCCGGCCCAGTGAAACCGCCCGCACTGCACAGCGAAACCAACCGGGCTCAAGCGGGGATCGAATCCATGAAGATCGTCATGGCCATTATCAAGCCCTTCAAGCTCGACGAGGTGCGCGACGCCTTGATGAGTGTGGGGGTCCAGGGCCTCACCGTCACCGAGGTGAAAGGTTACGGCCGGCAGAAGGGTCACACCGAGATCTATCGCGGCGCGGAATACGCCGTGAGCTTCCTGCCGAAGCTCAAGATCGAGCTCGCAGTCGCCAGCGATCAGGTGGACCGCGTCATCGCCGCCATCACCGGCGCCGCCAAAACCGGCCAGATCGGCGACGGCAAGATCTTCGTGTTCGGACTCGACCACGCCGTGCGCATCCGCACCGGCGAAACCGATTCCGCGGCGCTGTGAGCGCAAACCTCTTCACCAAGGAGTGAAATCATGACGTTCAAGCTTTCATCGCGCGCGGTTTGGGGCATGGCCGCGTGCGGCGCAGGCCTGGTGCTGTCGGACTGGGCTCTCGCTCAGACCGCAGCACCGGCCGCAGCCGATGCAGCGCCAGCCGCGGCAGCCGCCGCAGCTGCTGCGCCGAAACTCGACACCGGCGATACCGCGTGGATGCTGACCTCGACCGCGCTGGTGCTGATGATGACCATTCCCGGTCTTGCGCTGTTCTACGGCGGCATGGTCCGTCGCAAGAACGTGCTGGCGACGATCACCCAGAGCTTCGCCATCACCTGTCTGGTGAGCGTGCTGTGGATGATCTTCGGCTATTCGCTCGCCTTCACCGAAGGCAGCATGAATGCCTATATCGGCAGCCTGTCGAAGGCGATGCTGAGCGGCGTCACCAACACCACCGTGAACTCGCTGGCAGCGACGATCCCCGAGTGGGTGTTCATCATGTTCCAGATGACATTTGCCATCATCACGCCGGCTTTGATCACCGGCGCCTTCGCCGAGCGGATGAAATTCTCGGCGCTGATGTGGTTCATGGGTCTGTGGCTGGTGTTCGTCTATCTGCCGATCGCGCACTGGGTCTGGGGCGGCGGCTTCCTCGGCTCGGCCGGCGTGCTCGACTTCGCCGGCGGCACCGTGGTGCACATCAACGCCGGCATCGCCGGTCTCGTCGCCGCACTGATCATCGGCAAGCGCAAGGGCTACGGCACCGTCAACACCGCGCCGCATAACCTGACATGGTCGCTGATCGGCGCCTCCCTTCTCTGGGTCGGCTGGTTCGGCTTCAACGCCGGCTCCGCCGTTGCCGCCAACGCGCTCGCTGGTGCGGCGATGCTCAACACGCAGGTCGCTACCGCCGCCGCGGCGCTCGCCTGGATGTTCTGCGAGTGGATCGTGCTGAAGAAGCCGAGCCTGCTCGGCATCATCTCCGGCGCGGTCGCCGGACTCGTCGCCATCACCCCGGCGGCAGGCTTCGTCAATCCGACCGGCGCGCTGATCATCGGCATCGTCGCAGGCATCGGCTGCTACGTCGCTGCGGTGCATGTGAAGAAGGCGCTGGGCTACGACGACTCGCTCGACGTGTTCGGCGTACACGGCGTCGGCGGCATCATCGGCGCGATCCTCACCGGCGCGTTCGCGGACACTGCGATCAACGAGCTCGGCAAGGACGCCAGCGTGATGACGCAGGTCTAC
>JBQCFU010000121.1:0-2712 GCA_051958775.1 Pseudolabrys sp. | reverse complement strand
CGCAGACCGTAGAGGAAGCGCCGGTCCCCGCTTCGCCACCGCAGCCCGAGGCGCTGACCGGCGAGACGGTGCAACCTGCGTCCTCCGCGGAGGCCGCCCCGAGGACCGAGCCTGCGGCCGAGGAGTTCATCGAGGTGTGGCGGCCTGTCCGCCGCGACGAGCACGCGCGCAAGCCACATCATCAGCGCCGGGCGCGGCCGCGGCGCTCGCAACCAGAAACGCAGGCGCCGCGGCTTGCCGCCGATGCGCCTGCCGGGAGCACCGAGACTGCCTCGGCGCTCGCAGCGCCGACGCCGCCGGCGCAGAGGGAGGCTCGTGGCGATCGCGCGGCGAGGCCGGAGCGTCAGAGGGGCGGGGATCGCCCCGAGCGGCGTTCGCCTCGCCCGAAACGAGCGGAGCACGCGCAAGGCGACGGCGATCGCACGGCGCGAGGCGATCGCGCGCCGCGGGGCGATCGCGCTGGCCGGGCGCCGCGCGGCGATCGCCCGGATCGCGACCCGGCCTTGCGCGCGAAATATATCAAGGGCCGCGGCGAGGCCGCCGAGCGCCGCGAGCCCGATCCCAATTCGCCGTTCGCCAAGCTCGCGGCACTCAAACAACAGCTCGAGGCGAGCAATAAGGAGCCGCGCTGAGGGCGCCCGGCTTGGATCGCCAACGCGTCGATAAATGGCTCTGGCATGCGCGGGTGGTGCGCACGCGCAGTGATGCTGCCAAGCTGGTGGCCGGCGGTTTCGTCCGCATCAACGGCCAGCGTGTCGCAGCCCCGGGCCATCTGGTGCGGATCGAGGACGTGGTGACGGTGGCCCTCGACCGTTCGGTCAGGGTGCTGGCGGTGCAGGGATTTTGCGAGCGCCGCGGTCCGCCGGCAGCCGGCCAGGCGCTTTATCGGTCGCTCGGCTGATCCGTCTATCCGGCCGCTTGCGGCTTTGCAGCGACTGCGTTACGCCACGAGCAGGCGCTGCAGGACCGGCAGCTTTTCGGACATTGCGGCGGCAGAGCGAACAGCGAAGCGGCCAAGCGTAAGAGCGAAGTGCGATGACCTACGTCGTCAATGAACAGTGCATCAAGTGCAAGCATATGGACTGCGTCGAAGTCTGTCCGGTGGACTGCTTCTACGAAGGCGAGAATATGCTGGTGATCCATCCGGACGAGTGCATCGATTGCGGCGTCTGTGAACCGGAATGCCCGGCCGAGGCGATCAAGCCCGATACCGAGCCCGGGGTGGAGCAGTGGCTCGCGCTCAACGCCGAATATTCGAAGACCTGGCCGAACATCACCGTGAAGAAGGACCCTCCCGCCGACGCCAAGGAGTGGGAAGGTGTGCCGGACAAGTTCGAGAAGTATTTCTCGCCGGAACCGGGTGAGGGCGACTGACCCCCGGTTAAGCTTGATAGCCGGCTTTGCGCCGGCGCGGCCCGATCTGCATTAACCCAACCGGTCATTTCCATGACCGGCGGGGTGTCATGCCTTTGTCGCAGGCCGATAAAGCTTTGATTTTGGCCGAAAATGTGCTATATAGGTCACAATAAGCGAAAATAAGCGCTCGGTGCGGCTTGTTCAGAGCCAACGGCCAAGCTTTGCCGGATTTCCAGGGTCTTTGAGAGGGCGTGCGTTCCACGCGTCAAGCAGTGGCAGATAAATCGCGTCAGAAATCGAAGAAGACAACCTCCGGTTCCAGCCGGAGCGCCAAGAAACCCGCTGCGGCAACGCGGCGGCCATCCGAAGCCGCTCGCGGGCCTGCCCGCGCCGCGGCGCCCGCCAAAGTTTCCGGCCCGAAGGTACCCGCCATCAAGGCGCCCGTTGCCAAGGCCGGTCAAGGAGCAGTTCCCGGAATGCCCACGACGACCAACAACAAGAAGACCACTCAGCAACGCCACGGTTTCAAGACCGGTGAATTCATTGTCTATCCGGCGCATGGCGTCGGCCAGATCATGGCGATTGAGGAGCAGGAGATTGCGGGCGCGAAGCTCGAACTGTTCGTCATCAGCTTCATCAAGGACAAGATGACCCTGCGGGTCCCCACCGCGAAGATCGTCCCGGTCGGCATGCGCAAGCTGTCCGAGCCGGCGCTGGTCAAGAAGGCGCTGGAAACCCTGAAGGGCCGGGCTCGCATCAAGCGCACCATGTGGTCGCGCCGTGCGCAGGAATACGAAGCCAAGATCAATTCCGGCGATATCGTCGCGATCGCCGAGGTCGTGCGCGATCTCTACCGGTCGGAGAACCAGCCGGAGCAGTCCTACAGCGAACGCCAGCTCTATGAAGCGGCGCTCGATCGCCTGTCGCGCGAAGTCGCGGCGGTGCAGAAGGTGACCGAGACCGAAGCGATCAAGGAGATCGAAGCGGCGCTGGCCAAGGGTCCCCGGCGTGGTCCGAAGCCGGCCGAGGCGGCTGCCGAGGGCAGCGATGCCGACGACAACGGCTCGGACGAGGAATCAGCGGACGAGGCGGCCTGATCGGCCCCCGGTTCGATCCCGACAAGAAAAAGCCCGGCTTTGGCCGGGCTTTTTTATTGGCCGCGAGCCTGACACCGGCCTGCACCATCCTCCAGGGAACCCGTTTTGCTGCCAGCCGTTTTCATCCGATAGTATTGCGTCACAAAAGGCAGTGCCCAATGCCACACCCGCGTACTGGTCCGGACGGATCCCGCTCGCGCAGGTGTAGATCCCGGTCGAATTCGTTCCTTCCACCAAAACCACGCATCGCAACGCCATC
>JBQCFU010000120.1:0-3639 GCA_051958775.1 Pseudolabrys sp. | reverse complement strand
ATCCCCGGCTCTGCCGTGGCTCTGCTGCCCCATGGCCGCAAACTAGATAGATTGGTACCTATCTAATTTTAGTTTGCAAGAGGCAGTTGCGTTGCCAGAATGTTGCGCAGGCCATCCCGGAAATTGGGCAGAACCGCCGGCAGGCACAGATGCACCTGACGGGCGGCAGGATGGTCTCTGCGGCGCAGCAGACCGAATGTGGAAAATACCGTTTTTAACGCTCACACGCACAGATGCCACGTCACCGGCTGCTTCTCGGCAACCGGCGCGAAATTCGATAGGCTGAGATATGTCGCTCAACGGAATCGATATGACGCAGTGGCGTCTGCTCGCTGCGCTTGCCGAAACCAGCAATCTGTCCGCTGCGGCAGGCCGCCTCGGCATTACCCAGTCGGCGGCAAGTCACGCGCTGGCGCGCCTGCGCAACCAGCTCGGCGACGCATTGTTCGTGCGCAGCACGGGCGGACTGACGCCGACGCCCCATGGCACCCGCCTGTGCGGGGCGGCCCAAGCCGCCCTGGAGACATTGCGGGACGGGCTCGCCGCCGCCCAGAAATTCGACCCGACCACTGCCAACCGGCGCTTCAACATCTATCTCAACAATATCGGTCAGCTCGCATTCCTGCCGCAGCTCGTGACGTTGCTGGCGCGTGAAGCGCCGTCGACAACGCTGAAAGTGCATCAGATCGCAACCGGCAATCCGCGCGAGGCGCTCGCCTCCGGCGAGGTCGATCTGGCAGTCGGATTTTTCACCAATCTGACCGCCGGTTTTCATCAAAGCCTGCTCTACCGCACCAAATATGTCTGCGTCGTGCGCAAGGCGCATCCGCTGTTCCGTCACGGCATGTCACTCGATGCTTTCCTCGAGGTGGAGCATGCGGTCGCCGATCCGAGCGGTATGGCCCATGCGGTGGTCGAGCGCGCCCTCGCCAAACATACGATCCATCGCCAGGTTCAGCTCGACGTTCCGGATTTTGTCGTGCTGCCGATGCTGATCGCGGAGACGAACCTGCTGGTAATCATGCCGTCCGGTCTGGCGAACGCCTTTTCACGCCGTCTTCCGCTCAAGGTGCTGCCGCCACCCGTTGCTCTGCCGCGTTACGATCTCAAAGTGTATTGGCATGAGCGTTTCCATCGCGATCCCGCCAATATGTGGCTACGGCAGAATTTCGTGCGGCTGTTCCGCAGCAGCGATACGACACACGCATGGTCCTCCGAACTCGGCATCCGGCGAAAAAATCCACCGCGCAGCAAGCGCTGACGCGCAATGCCCGTTGCATGAGCCGTGCTCATAAGGCTTATGCGGGCTGCTTATTTGCGATTCATTCCAAACAGCACCTAGCCTGAACGGGTGGACGGCGACCGCAGCCCGGTTGCCGCAAACGCCGAATTTCGGAGACCCGACATGGCCGACGCTGCTTCCCTGCAACGCAATCCTGCCCCTTCATCCGTTCCTGAACTCGTCCGCGGCGTGCCGGCCGGACTTGAGCTCGGCCTGCGCAACTTCTGGTATCCCATCATCCAAAGCAGCGAAGTGCCCGCCGGCACGCCGGTGCCGGTCACCTGCCTCAATGAAGACCTCGTCGTGTTCCGCGACTCCAAAGGCGCGCCGCAGGTCCTGTTCGACCGCTGCCCGCACCGCTACGTGAAATTGTCCGTGGGCCGCGTGCTGGGAGACGAATTGCAGTGCTCGTATCACGGTCTGCGCTTTGCCGGCGGCGGCGATTGCACGTTGATCCCGTGGGAGCAGGAAACCACTCCCGCTGTCCGCAAGAAACTCTGCGTACGCAGCTATCGCGCGGCCGAAGTCGGCGGGCTGATCTGGGCCTATCTCGGCGATGAAGAGAAATTCCCCGCGCCGCCGCTTGAAGAATCGCTGCCGGAAGAGCTGTTCCAGCCGGACAAGTTCGTGCATTTCCTGCTGCCGACGGAAATCTGGAACGCAAACTGGCTGCTCGTCATCGACGGCAGCGATGCCTACCACGCCGTCACCCTGCATGTTGAATCGCAGCAGCATGACGCCGTCCTGCAATATCTCGATAAGGAGGCCTTGGCGGAACTTGAGGCGAAAAACGCGGACGGCAAGCGCGCGGTGCCACTTGCCGATCGGCGCGTGCAGATCGTCGAAACCGACGGCCACGGCCTGCGCGGCATTTCCGTCGACCTCGACGGCAATCATCTCGAACACGGCCACAAGCTGGCGCCGTTGCGCGGCGAGCGGTTCAACCTGCCGGCGATCGTCACCAATGCGCTGCGCCCGGTCGAGAATGCCGCGCCCTACGTCTCCCGGCTGTTCCAGGTGCCGATCAACTACACCCAGACCCGCATGTTCCGTTACGCCGCCTGGCGCGCGGAAACCAAGGAAGACCGCACGCGCCTGAAAGCGCATTTCGAGAAGGTGGTTCGGCCGCGTCAGCTCAAGACTTCAGCGGAAGACAGCATGATGGCGGCCGCCGGCGGCGACCTTGTCGAATCCCGCGCCAACGAGTTGCTGCTCTCCCCCGATCGCGACATGACCCGGATCCGCCGGCGGATGGCGGCGGCCTTCACCGCACAGAAACTGCAGGGAAACAGAACCGGCGACGGCGAAACAACGCCGAGCCAGGCGACGCTGGTTTTCCCGGTCTAAACGGAAGGGACAGAAGATGATGATGAAACTGATCCCGCAACGGCTCGTTCACGGCCTCACCGCCTTCGCCATTGCCTGCGGCATGGTCGCCGCGGCGCCCGAGCGGACTTTCGCCGACTCCTATCCCTCGCAGATGGTGACGCTGGTGGTGCCGTATAGTGCGGGCACCGGCATCGACATCGCGGCGCGGATGCTGGCCGACAAGATGCAGCAGCGGCTCAAGCAGCCGGTGATCGTCGAGAACCGCGTCGGCGCCGCCAGCAATATCGGTTCGGCCGCGGTCGCGAAAGCCAATCCGGACGGATATACCTTGCTGCTCGTCGCCAACACGCTGGCGATGAGCCCGAGCCTGTTCGATCTCACCTACGATCCAGTGAAAAGCTTCGCGCCGATCGGCTTGTGGCTGAAGGGAGCGATGGTGCTGGTGGTGAGCAAGGACACCAAGGCCACCAACGTCAACGAGCTGGTGGCACTGGCGAAAGCGAATCCGGGCAGCATGAACTACGCCTCACCGGGCGTTTCCACCCCGCAACCTCTGGCGATGGAGCTGTTCCGTAGTGCGACCGGCATCAACATGGTGCATATCCCTTACAAGGGAGCAGGCGATGCGCTGACGGGGCTGATCCGCAACGAAGTGAGCGCGATGTTCATGCCGGTGCAATCGGCATTGCCGAATCTTGCCGACGGCCGCATCCGCGCCATCGGTATTTCCAGCCCGGTGGCGATTCCGCAGGTCGCCAACCTGAAGTCTATCGACGAACAGATCGCCGACAAGGATTTCAACGTCGACCTTTGGTACGGCATGTTCGCGCCCGCCGGGACGCCGGCACCGGTGATCGCAATCCTAGCGAAAGAGTTGCAGGAGGTCAGCGCCCTTCCCGATGTCAAAGCCCGCCTGCAGGCGTTGGCGCTGGTACCGAACATCACTGACGGCGATCAGCTCTCGACCCTTCTTAAAGCCGATATGAACCGTTGGGCCCGGATCATCCATCAAGCGGGAATTGCACGCA
>JBQCFU010000119.1:0-2235 GCA_051958775.1 Pseudolabrys sp. | reverse complement strand
AGCACAGTCTTGCCGGTCTCGCGCTGGATGCGCTGCAACTCGACGTTCATCTTCTCGCGGGTCATCGCGTCGAGCGCGCCGAACGGCTCGTCCATCAGCACGATCTTCGGATCGTGGACCAACGCGCGGCAGATCGACACGCGCTGCTGCATGCCGCCCGACAACTGCCAGGGATATTTGCGTTCGAAGCCTTCGAGCCCGGTCATCTTCAACAGATCGAGCGCGCGCTGCTGGTATTTGTCGCGCGGCAGGCCCTTCACCTCGACCGGCATCATCACGTTCGAGAGCACATTGCGCCACGGCAGCAGCAGCGCGGTCTGGAACACGATGCCGACGTCGCGGTGGGGCTTGGTGATGGCCTTTCCTTCGACCACCACCTCGCCATCACTCGGCTGCAACAGGCCGGCGAGCATCTTCAGCAACGTGGTCTTGCCGCAGCCGGACGGGCCGACGATCACCACGAATTCGCCTTCGGCGACCGTGAAATCGATCGGCTTGAGCGACGGCACATCGCCGTCACGCGTCCGGTAGGTCTTCGAGACGCCCCGCATCTCGATCACGGGGCGTCTTTGATCTGCGGCTGTTTCCACGAGTTTCAATGTCCGCGCGGCCATCGTCACCTCTTAGCTGCCGCTGCCCGGCAGGTACTGGTTGGTGTAGTAGGTCTTGTAATCGGCCTTCGCCTTGGCATCGAGGCCGCCGTACTCGACCATGACGTCAACAGTGTCCTTCATGTTGGCGTCGGAGACGTTGAACGGGCGGTTCTTCTTGCCCGACGGATCCTTGTAGAGCGGGATCGTCAGTTCGAAGCCCTGGGTCAGCGTCTCGATCTTGCCGCCCTTCGGATTGGCGTTGAGGATCGCCTGCGCCGCTTCCTTCGGATGCTTCGACGCTTCCTCGAGCGACTTGGTCGCCGCCGCCATGAAGCGCTTGGTCAGGTCGGCGTTGTCCTTGAGCCAGTCCTTGTTGACGATGATGCCCGACGACACCAGGTTGACACCGTAGTCGGCAAACTTGATCGGGAACACGTCCTTGCCGGTCGCGTCCTTGATCTTCATCGACTGGTCCATGACGTAGCCGAGCAGCAGATCGGCCTGGCCGTTGATCACGGCATTGAGCTTGGTGGTCGCGTCACCCGACACGGTTTTGAAGTCGGATTCCTTGAGGCCGGTCTTCTTCAGGAACAGCGGCCAGATTTGCGACATCGAGTCGCCCGGCGTCGTGGCGACGGTCTTGCCCTTGATGTCGGCCGGTTTCTTGATGTTCTTGTCGACGAAGCCCATCGCCGACATCGGGTTGGTCTGCAGCGCAACGCCGACCGCCTCGACCGGAGCGCCCTTCACCGCAGCGCGCATCATCGTCGGCACGTCGACATAGCCGTACTGCACGGTCTTGGCGGCGACGACCTGCGTCACCGTCGCGGAGCCGCGGCCTTCCTGGATTTCGAGATCGATGCCCGCATCCTTGAAGTAGCCCTTTTCCTTGCCGTAGTAGAACGGCGCGTGCTCGCCATAGACGTACCAGTTGAGCATCAGCGTCACCTTGTCCGCCGCAAGGGCCGGACCGGTGAGCAGCACAGCAAACAGAGCTGCCAAGAAGCCTTTCATTGTTTCCTCCTCCCGTTTCTAACTGTTGTCGACGATCAGGCTGCGATGACCAGATCGTGGCGCTGGCTGGCGTGCCAGGGGATCATCATCCGTTCGATCAGATCGAGAACCCAGAACAGCACGACACCGATCAGTGACAGCACCACAAGCGCGGCAAACATCGTCGGCAATTCGAAGTTACCGATCGAGCGCTGCAGAACGAAACCCAGACCATCGTTGGAGCCGACGAATTCACCGACCACCGCGCCGACCACGGCGAGCGTGATCGACACTTTCAGACCGGCGAAAATCGCCGGCATCGCGTGCGGAAACGCGACCATGCGGAAAATCTGCAGGCGCTTGGCTTCCATCGCGCGGGCGAGATCGAGCATATCCGGCTCGACCGACTTGAAGCCCTGCACCGCCGAAACCACCACCGGGAAGAACCCGAGCAGGAACGCTGACAGAACCTTCGGCAGCATGCCGAAGCCGAACCACACCACGAACAGCGGCGCGATCGCGATCTTCGGGATCGACTGCGAGAACACCAGCAGCGGATAAACGTAGCTTTCGACAGTGCGCGAGCCGGCGATCAGCACCGCGGCGATCACGCCGAACACGGCGGAAAGCAGAAAGCCTTCAACGGTCG
>JBQCFU010000118.1:0-6474 GCA_051958775.1 Pseudolabrys sp. | reverse complement strand
CAGCATGTGATCGTGATCGGCGGCAGCGGCCACCGGCACACCGATTTCGCCACGGCGCTCAAGGCCGAGTCCGATCGGTTCGAGACGGCGGCGGCGCATCGCGACGAGACGGCATTCTGGCTCTATTCGTCAGGCTCGACCGGCGCGCCGAAGGGCGTGCGCCATGTGCACGGCAGCCTGATGGCGACCGCCGACACTTATGCGCGGCAGGTACTCGGCATCCGCGAGGACGATGTCTGTCTCTCGGCGGCGAAGCTGTTCTTCGCCTACGGCCTCGGCAATGCGCTGACCTTCCCGATGTCGGTCGGTGCCACCACCATTCTCAATCCGGACCGGCCCACGCCGGCGACCATGTTCGCGCTGATGCGCCAGCACCAGCCGACGATCTTCTACGGCGTGCCGACCTTGTTCGCGGCGATGCTGGGCGATGCGTCGCTTGCCGGCGAATCCGGTTCGCCGAAACTGCGCATCTGCACCTCGGCCGGTGAAGCGCTGCCCGAGCAGGTCGGGCTCGCCTGGAAGAAGCGGTTTGCCGTCGACATCCTCGATGGCGTCGGCTCGACTGAGATGCTGCACATCTTCCTCTCCAATGCGCCGACCGATCTGCGCTATGGCGCATCGGGCCGCGCGGTGCCGGGCTACGAGGTGCGGCTGGTCAGCGAAAAGGGCGGCGAGGTGCCGGACGGCGAGATCGGCGAGATGCTGGTGCGCGGCGCGTCGGCGGCCGATGGCTACTGGAACCAGCGCGACAAGACCCGAAGCACCTTCGAGGGAGCGTGGACGCGCACCGGTGATAAATATTTCCGCGATACCGACGGCCGTTACATCTACTGCGGCCGCGCCGACGACATGTTCAAGGTGTCAGGCATCTGGGTCTCGCCGTTCGAGGTGGAAAGCGCGCTGATCAGCCACCCGGCGGTGCTGGAAGCCGCGGTGATCCCGTCGAGCGATCCCGAAGGGCTGCTGAAGCCCAAGGCGTTCGTCGTGCTGAAGGCGAAAACCGCCGAAGATCTTGCACCCGCGCTCAAGGAGCACGTCAAGCAAACCGTCGGTCCGTGGAAATATCCGCGCTGGATCGAGGTGGTGGACGCGCTGCCGAAAACCGCGACCGGCAAGATCCAGCGTTTCAAGCTGCGTGAAATGGATCAGAAGTAAAACGCCGGAGCGGCGGCCGCTTCGCGTGACGTCAGCGCGTCACGGAAGCAGATCAGACGGCGCGGAGGATCGGCCGTTTCTTCGATTTGCGGCCGGCGTGAAAGGCCTCCGGCAGGGCATCCACCGGAACGGGGCGGCCGAACAGGAAGCCCTGCACCTCGTCGCAGCCTTCGCTGCGGACGGTGTCGAGCTGCTCGTCGGTTTCGACGCCCTCGGCGGTGGTCACCATGCCGAGATTCTTGCTGAGGTTGATGATGGCGCGCACGATCATCTTCGACCCGTCGGCGGCGGTCAGGTCGCGCACGAACGAGCGGTCGATCTTGATCTTGTCGAACGGGAAGCTGCGCAGATAGCTCAACGACGAATAGCCGGTGCCGAAATCGTCGAGCGCGATACGCACGCCGAGCGCGCGCAATTCGTGGAGCGTCGCCAGCGTGGTCGTGTTGTTGGCGAGCAGCACGGATTCGGTGATTTCCAGCTCCAGCCGCTGCGCCGGCAGGCCCGACGCCGTCAGCGCGTTGCGGACCGCCTGCACCAGACCGGCATCGCGGAACTGCATCGGCGAGACATTGATCGCGACCTTCATGCCCGACGGCCAGCGGCTCGCGTCCTCGCAGGCGCGGCGCAGCACCCACTCGCCGAGCCGCGTGATCTCGCCGATGTCCTCGGCGATGGTGATGAAGTTGTCCGGTCCGATCAGCCCCTTCACCGGGTGCCGCCAGCGCAGCAGCGCCTCGCAGCCGCTGAACCGGTTCTTGTCGAGGTCGAAGATCGGCTGGTGGAAGACTTCGAATTCGCCGTTGTCGAGCGCGTTGCGCAGATCGAGTTCGATCGCGCGGCGCGCCTGCAACCGCGCATCCATTTCCGCCTCGAAGAACCGCCAGGTGCCGCGGCCTTCGCTCTTGGCGCGATACAGGGCGACGTCGGCCCCCTTGATCAGCTTTTCGCTCGACGTGCCGTCGCCCGGCGCGACGGAAATGCCGACGCTGCAGCCGATGGTGATCCGGTTTCCCTCGATCTCGAACGGCTCGGAAATGGCATTGATGATCCGGCGCGACAGCAGTGCCGCATCTTCCGGATAACCGATCTGGATCTGCACCACCGCGAATTCGTCGCCGCCGAGACGGGCAACCGTGTCGATCTCGCGGACGCAGGAGCGCAGGCGGGCCGCAACCGCGATCAGCAGCCTGTCGCCGATCGGGTGGCCGAGGGTTTCGTTGATCGCCTTGAACTTGTCGAGGCCGACGCACAGAACGGCGAAGCCGATGCCGCGATTCGACTGCGCCAGCGCGTGCTCGACGCGTTCGCGGAACAGCAAGCGGTTCGGCAGGTCGGTCAGCGCGTCGTGACGCGCCATGAAGGCGATGCGGGATTCGGCGCGACGCTGCTCGGTGACATCGTCATAGGTGGCGACCCAGCCGCCGTCGCTCGTGGTCTGCTGCGCGATCGCAATCACCCGCCCGTCGCCCAGTTCCTGGAAGTAGGGGCCGGTTTCGCCGTTGCGCAGGTGGCGATGACGTTCTTCGACGATCTGCTCGAGCGGACGGCCGCCGTAATTTCCGGCGGCGACGCTGAGCGTCAGCAGTTCGTCGAAGGTGATGCCGGGACGCACAAGCTGCGGTGAGAGATTGAATATCTCGCAATAGCGCCGGTTGACCACCTGCAGCCGGTTGGCGCGGTCGAAGAAGCAAAGCCCTTGCGACATGTTGTCGAGCGCCGCGTCGAGCCGCAGATTGGTTTCGCGCAGCTGTGTCTTCTGCTCCTTCAGCGTGGTGATGTCGCCGAACATGACGATGCTTCCGCCGTCATGGGTGCGGTTGTTGCTGACACGCAGCCAGCGTCCGTCCGGCAGGCGCGCCTCGTCGGCGCCGAAGGCGGACAACACGTGATCGAGCAGGTCGCGGTCTTCGCGCAGATAGTCGATGGCCTGCGAATTGGCGAGGCGGAGCTGCCCGTCAGGACCGAGCAGGATGATGCCTTCCCGCGAGCTTTCCAGCGATTCCGCAAGCTGCGTCTGCGCCGACTGGCGTTCGGAAATCTCGCGCTCGACCATGGCGCGGATATTGTCGCGCATGGTGCCCATGGATTCGAGCAACGCGCCCAACTCGTCGTCAGCGCCGGCGGGAATGGTGACGTCGAGATCGCCGCCGGCGATGCGCTTCGCAACCTGCGAAGCAGCCGCAACCGGCCCGATGATCCGCTTCGCCAGCAGCCACGAGACGATGGCGGCCAGCAGCAACGCGAGCGCCGTGCCGATCATGTTGAGGCGGACATCGCGGGCGACGGTTTCGAGCGCTTCCTGACGATAGAGGAAGCCGTCGCCGGCCGTGTAATTCACCAGCAGATCGATCTGCTGATTGACCGTATCCGCGTATTTGTCGATTTCGACCCAGGCGTCGGGTGGTGCGGCGCCGTCGTGCAGCTTGGTCCTGAGCTTGCTCCAGGTCGCTGCTGCTTCCTTGACGTTGGCTGCCGCCTGGGTGGCGCGATTGGAGTGCGACCGTTCGGCGGCGACGGCCAGATCGTCGTTGAGCGTGTCGATCAGCTTTTCGATCTGATCATCGAGAATGGCGCGGGCTTTTTCGTCCTTGTTGGTCTCGCGGCGCAGGAAAGCGGCCTGGATCGCGGCGAAATCGGCCGCCGCGGCGCGCGCATAGTTGATCGACATCAAGGTTTCGTCGAACGTCTTGGTGACGAGCGTGCCGGCGTTGCGGATACCGTAGATCGCATAGGCGCCGAGCGTCGCAGTGATCATGCCGATCGCGAGGAAGGCGACAAGAATGCGGCTGCGAATCGTCCCGCGACGCCTTTGAAGGCGTGTGTGCAACGAGCGGGTGATCTCGGTCGACATCGGCCGCGGTTCCATGATCCCATTGCCCGTGGGATTTGATGTCGAAAATGACCGGCCACGTCTTAAATTGGCGTGTGGACGAAGACCTTCTTCATTGGATTGTTAACGCCGTCTTAATCCGGATTTTGACCGGACTATCGGTGATAACGGCCTTTTGAACAGGCCCCGCAATCGGACTCGCGCGCGTGTCTCGGGGCGAACCAAGAGAGCGGTCGATCCCGCTTTCGGTTATTCAAGCCGGTGCGGGCCGGAAATCAAAAAGCCTGATTTCAGAGACAGGTTGAACAGCGTGGTCCGGATAAAATTTCCGGGACGTCGCAATCGTTTAACGCCGACTTAACCGGGCGGTCTGACAGTGTGAACAGCGCCAATATGACGCAAAGGCTCCTGGGTTTGCAGGTCTCAAATCCCCTGGTTGCGGCCCGGTCCCGTTGCCGCCGTGTGGCGGCGGGCGTCGCCCTGGTCGCTCTTGTCGCTGGCGCGATGACCGGATTGGCATTGGCCGAGGTGGTTCAGTCGGTCTCGCAAAAGGGCCGGGAATTCCAGCCGGGTGACATCACCATCAAACGCGGCCAATCGATCGCCATCGTCAACGACGACGCCGACCTGCTGCATCACGCTTATCTGCGGACCACCGCCTTCAGCTTCGATTCCGGCGACCAGAAGCCGGGCTCCAAGTTCGAGGTGGCTTTCCCGACCGCGGGAATCTTCACGGTCCGTTGCGCCATCCATCCGAAGATGAAGCTGGTCGTCACCGTCCAGTGATGCGCCGCGGTGCGGCGATCATAGGATCGATGTGTTGAACAGCAGCGCGTGGCTTGCGTAGTAGATCGCCAGGAAGACCGCGAGCGAGGCAGCGAAGGCGGGCGGCAGCAGCCACGGCGCCCGGCGTTCCACAGTCACGGTCTTGTCGTCGGCAATGATGGCGAACAGCACGGCGATGATCGCCGAATGACCGATCACGTCGATCTTGCCGAACTCGAAGCAGGCACTGATGAACATGCCGGCGAGCATGATCGCGGCGCCGCGGCGCACCAGCGGCGTCCACAGCAGCGAGAAGGCGAGCGCGAACTCGATCACGCCGGCGGCGCGCATGTAGAATTCGGGATCGAAGCCGAGCGCGAGCCGCGAATGCTCGTTGAACAGCGGGAAGCTCCACTCCGGATAGGCCCACTTCTCGATCGAGGCCCACATCAGGGTGATTGCCGCGCCGTAGCGGATCACGTCGACCGGCCGCACGCCGAACAGATCGCGGCGTAGACCCACCAGCCCGAAGTAGAGCGCGACGCTGAGGAAGATCGGATAATCGGCGAGGTGGAATACGCCGTAATTCCACACGGCGATGCCGAACAGCGCGACGATGCCAAGACCCGACAGCGGCAGCGTCACGCGCGACATCATGCCGGCGGCGATGGCCAGTTGCAGCAGCGGGATCGCGGTTGAAGTCGTCTTCAGTTCAGGCGTCAGGATGATGCCGCCCAGTGTCCACAACGACACGAAGAAGAAACCGCACACGGCGCGCATCACCAGTTCGGTGTTGTCGCGCAGCGTCCGCGTGATGCGATTGAGGCCGTTGATCATCGAGACGCCGATCGGTGTGCCTTCAAGAAAGGTCCCCGACAGCAGGAACAGCATCGCCGCGGCGATCAGCAATTCGAAATCTGCGCACAGCACGTTTTCGAGGCCGCGCGGCTGACCGGCGACATCGTAAGCGCAGAACCATTTGACGTGAGCCTCAGCGGCCTGAGCAGTCAACGTCGCGAGGAGAGTTCCCAGCGTGACGGTGAGTGTGGCGTGCCGCCACGCGCGCATACGCGCGATGACCATATGATTAATCATCGAGAAACACGGATACTGATTTACGATCTGTTTAGTATAGCGTCTCGCCGCATTTAGCGTGGTTTTGATTAGTTTTGTAGTTAATTGTGATTCGATAGAGCGCGGTGATCGCGCATAACCGGGGCAAAGCCTCCCGTGGATTACCTGCAATTTTAGGCAAACGCGAAACGGCTCCTCAGGACACGCGTTGTACAGTGCAAGGATTGGGGAGGGAGCCTCTGATGACTGGTGTTATCGGAATTATTGGAACTTTGATCAGCCCGGCACTGGCCGGCGCCTCGCTGCGCTGGACGGTGAGCCGTGAAGCCCTGGAAAATGCCAGCGCTGTGTGCTTTGTCGCCGGGCTTGGCCTGGTGGGCGCGGCGCTCCCCTGCCTCTGCTGAGCCGATGTTCGGCTAGCGGGCCGGGGTAGTGCCGGCGGCCGGTGTGGGCTCTGGAGCCCCCGGCTTCGCGGTCAAGGTCCGCAGAAAAGCCACCAGATCATTCTTTTCCCGGCGGCTCAGGTGCAGCGGACGGATTTCGTCCGAGCGACTTGGCCGGTCGATCCCGCCCTTGTCGTAGAGCGCAATTACATCTTGCAGGGATGCGACGGATCCGTCGTGCATATAGGGCGCGCGCCGGTCGACCTC
>JBQCFU010000117.1:0-10798 GCA_051958775.1 Pseudolabrys sp. | reverse complement strand
TGAAAGACGGTGGTGATGCCGTTACTGATGCACTGGCGATCGCTGTCTTTCAGCGCAACGTCGAGCGGGAACCCGACGCCCGGGCGCGGCATGATCTGCCGCTCGAAGGCGTCGCCATGGATATCCACGATGCCAGGCAATACGTGCAGCCCACGCGCATCGATGACGCGGCCGTTGCCGGCTGCCGCGATCAGCCCGCTGTCCTCATCGACAGTAAGATCCGCCTCGATCAGAGCACCGTCATAGAGAACCTGCCCACCGACAATCCGCATCGCTCACGCTCTCCCCTACATCCTTGCGGCCGACGGCGCGAAATCCGCGTATTTCGCGACGAAGTCAGGCGCCGGCAGATCGCGGAAATCCGGAAGCGCCGCATACAGGCTGTCGTGCGGCCAATTCCACCAGCCGAGCCCTTCAAGCCCGGCGATAACATCCGGGGGGAAACGAAACCGGACGATCCCGGCGGGATTGCCGACGACGATGGCGTAAGGCGGAACATCCTTGGTGACGACGCTGCCGGCGCCGACCACGGCGCCGGTGCCGATCACACGGCCCGGCAGCACGATCGCACCGTGACCGATCCACACGTCGTGGCCGATGTGGACATGCTGGTCGCGCCGCCAGGCAAAGAAACCGTCTTCGTCCTCGGCTCCGTCGAAATAGGCGCTGGCGCGATAGCTGAAATGCGACTGGCTCGCGCGGCCCATTGGATGATTGCCGGGATTGATCCGGGTCATCGCCGCAATCGAGGTGAACTTGCCGACCGTCGCATAAGCGATATCGCTGTCATTGACGACGTAGGAATAGTCGCCGAGCTCGACTTCCAGCAGCTTGGTACGCGGACCGACCTCGGTGTAGCGGCCGAGGCGCGCGCTACTCAGCGACGCTGTCGGATCAACGAGCGGCGTCTCGGACAGTTTCTTGTTCGTCATCCGCGAAGACAGACGACATCTTCACGACACCTGCATGACAGCAGGCGCACGGTGCCGACGATGTGCTAACTTTCCACCGTCAGGGCGATGCGGTCGGCCGCGAACCGACCACGCGTGGTCAGCACCGGACGATCGCCGGCCGTGCAGTCGACGCTTTCCACCACCAGCACCGGCCGATGCACCGACAGACGCAGCCGTCCGGCATCGACGGCATCGGCAAAAGCTGCGCTGATGCGCGTCCATTTGCGGCGAAACTCACCGATGCCGTAGTGCTCCAGCATGCGCGTCACCGAGCGGGTCCGGCGGAAAATCCGCGCCGCATCGTGAAAGCTTTCGGCGCAGAGCCAGGTCGACGCCACCGAGATCGGCACACGATCCGCCGAGCGCACGATATCGAGCCGCACTACCTGGGCGCCTGGATCAAGTCCGAGACGCGCGGCGACCTCGTCGGTTGCTTCCTCGAACCGATATCCCTGGAGCCGCCCCTCCGCTTCATGACCGGAGGCCGCCATGATCTCGGAAAAACGCGTCACGCGGCCGATGCGGTAATCGAGTTTATCGGTTTTGACATAGGTTCCGCTGCCGCGCTCGGTCCGGACCATGCCGCGCGCCGCCAGTTCCGCAATCGCGCGACGCACGGTGTGCCGGTTCACGCCGTAGCGCGTGGCGATTTCCGATTCGGGGGGCAACCGCTCGCCGTTCTCATGTTTGCCGACGAGGATCATCTGCTCGAAATCATCGGCAATGCAGCGCCACAACATGACGCCACGCTCCAGCAGATGATTTTTTCCGGAACGGCGCGGTGAACGTGTGAGCATAAGCGGCCCGCTGTCATCAAAGCGTCATCGGACGCATTCATGAGTTGTCTAGTGAACTAGACAACTTCGCGCAAGGTCGATGTCGCGTATGGAACACCGGACGGATTCAGCAAGACGAAACGCAATGGCGGTGCTGGCGCAAGCCAGTGGCGATGCCATTGCCGACGCGCTGACGCAGATCAATCACCACGTTCCCATCAACGACATTCCTGTGAAAGACGTGCGGCCGGCCGAAACCGGACTGGTGATGTTGCGCGGACGGATCGGCGGAAACGGTGCGCCATTCAATGTCGGCGAGGCGACAGCGACGCGCGCCGCAGTACGGCTCGACAGCGGCGAAACCGGATTTTCCTATGTGCTCGGCCGCGACGCACGCAAAGCAAGGCTTGCGGCGTTATGTGACGCGCTCTGGCAGCATCAACAATACCGCACGATCATCGAGCAACAGGTGATCGCGCCGTTGCGAGCGGTTCAGCAACAGAAGCGCGCGCATCAGCAGGCACAGACGGCGGCAACGCGGGTCGATTTCTTCACCTTGGTCCGTGGCGAGAACGATGCATGAGCACCGCCATCAGCAATCCTGCCTATGAAAGCCAGGCGATCTTCCGCGCGGTGATGGATGCATTTGCCGCACCGGGACGCCGGCTGACCGCTCCCGCAGTCGATGGACCGGACGGACTCGCGCCGGCAGCGGCGGCGATCCTGCGCAGCCTCGCCGATTTCGAAACGCCGGTGTGGCTTGATCCCCCCTTCGCGACGCAGGGCGTCAAGCAATGGCTCCAGTTCAACACCGGCGCACCGCTCGCCAGGGATCGCACCGATGCGGCGTTTGCCGTCGTGTCCGGTGATGCGCCACGGCTCGCTCTCGACCGCTTCGCCGCCGGCAGCGCCGAATATCCGGATCGTTCCGCCACCGTGATCGTGCAGATCGACAGCCTCGACGACGGCGACACTTACGAGCTGCGCGGTCCGGGCATCAAGGAGACGCGCACCATTGCCGCGCGCGCCCTGCCGGTCGATTTCGAGGCAGCATGCACCGCCAACCATGCTCTGTTTCCGTGCGGCGCCGACCTGCTTCTCGTGGCCGGTCACACCATCGTCGCCCTGCCCCGCTCTATTCAAATGACCCGGAAGGCATAGCGTCATGTATGTGGCTGTGAAAGGCGGCGAACGCGCGATCGACAACGCCCACGCTTTGCTCGGCGATGTTCGGCGCGGCGAGCGCACGGTGCCGGACCTGTCGCTGGCGCAGATCGAGCAGCAGCTCGCGCTCGGCGTCGACCGCGTGATGTGCGAAGGTTCGCTCTATGACCGCGAACTCGCGGCGCTGGCGATCAAGCAGGCGCGCGGTGACCTGATCGAAGCGGTGTTTCTGCTGCGCGCCTACCGCACCACCCTGCCGCGTTTCGGCGCCTCCGAGCCGGTCGCAACCGCGGCGATGGACATTCGGCGGCGTGTCTCGGCAACCTTCAAGGATCTGCCCGGTGGGCAGGTGCTCGGCCCGACTTTCGATTACACCCATCGTCTGCTCGACCATACGCTGGCCCAGCCCGGCGAGGTCGCGCCCGGCACAACTGCGCCCGCCGACGCGACGCCGTTCCAATCCGTCGCCGATCTCCTCGAACAGGACGGGTTGATCGAGCCGGAGCATCCGTCGCAAGGCGACGTCGGCGACCTCACCCGCGAGCCGCTCTCTTTTCCAGCCGGACGCGATCTGCGGCTGCAAAATCTCGCGCGCGGCGACGAGGGTTTCCTGCTGGCGCTCGGCTATTCGACCCAGCGCGGCTATGGCCGCAACCATCCGTTCGCCGGTGAAATCCGCTACGGCGAGGTCGAGATCGAATTCTTCGCCGAGGAAATCGGCTTTGCCGTGCCGCTGGGCAACGTGTCCATGACCGAAGTACAGATGGTCAACCAGTTCACCGGCGGGGGCGACCGACCGCCATGCTTCACGCGCGGTTACGGACTGGTGTTCGGCCAGAGCGAGCGCAAGGCGATGGCGATGGCACTCGTCGACCGCGCGCTGCGCGCCCGCGAACTCGGCGAAGAGACCGGCGCGCCGGCGCAGGACGAGGAATTCGTGCTCAGCCATTCGGACAATGTGCAGGCCACCGGCTTCGTCGAACATCTCAAGCTGCCGCACTATGTCGATTTGCAGGCCGAGCTCGGGCTGCTGCGCAAGCTGCGCGCGGATTATTTCGCACAAGCGGACGAGGCTTGTTCATCGCTGCAGGATGCCGCCGAATGACCGCGCCGTCCTACAATTTTGCCTATCTCGACGAACAGACCAAGCGCATGATCCGCCGCGCGATCCTGAAAGCGATCGCTATTCCCGGCTATCAGGTGCCGTTCGCCAGCCGTGAAATGCCGATGCCTTACGGCTGGGGCACCGGCGGCGTGCAGGTGACGGCGGCAATCCTCGGCCCGAACGACGTTCTCAAGGTGATCGATCAGGGTTCGGACGACACCACCAATGCGGTGTCGATCCGCAAATTCTTCGTGAAAACCGCGGGCGTCCGCACCACGACGCGGACGACCGCAGCCACTGTGATCCAGACGCGGCACCGGATTCCGGAAACGCCGCTCTCCGACAATCAGGTGCTGGTGTTCCAGGTGCCGATCCCGGAGCCGCTGCGGTTTCTCGAGCCGCGCGAGACTGAAACGCGTCGCATGCATGCCCTGTCGGAATACGGGCTGATGCATGTGAAGCTTTACGAGGACATCGCCCGGCACGGCCACATCGCCACCACCTACGCTTATCCGGTGACGGTCAATCAGCGCTACGTGATGGATCCCTCGCCGATTCCAAAATTCGACAATCCGAAGCTCAACGGCTGCCCGGCCCTGCAATTGTTCGGCGCCGGCCGCGAGAAGCGCATCTACGCGATCCCGCCCTATACGACCGTCGTGCCGCTCGATTTCGAGGACCATCCGTTCGAGCGTTATCGGCACGACGCCACCTGCGCGTTGTGCGCCGCGAACGACGGGTTCCTCGACGAGGTGGTCACCGACGACAAAGGCAGCCGCATGTTCGTGTGTTCGGACACCGATTACTGCGAATCGCGCCGCGGCAGCCTCGCCGCACCGGTGGAGATCGCATCATGAGCACGGAATGTCTGACCATGCGCGCCGCTGATGCGACAGATCTGACCGGCGTGTTGTCGCTTTACGCGCAGCCGGAAATGGACGACGGGCGCGTGCTGTCGATCGATGACGCGGAGGCGATTTTCGAGCGGTTCGCGATCTACCCGGACTACACGCTCTATGTGACCGAGAACGATCGGAAGATTGTCGGCACGTTCGCGCTGCTGGTCATGGACAATCTCGGCCATCGCGGCGCGCCGTCGGCGATCGTCGAGGATGTGATGGTGGACCCGGCCGCCCAGAACCTCGGCATCGGCAAGGCGATGATGGCATTCGCCATCGAGCAGGCCCGCGCCAGAGGCTGTTACAAACTGACTCTGTCGTCCAACACCAAACGCGCCACCGCTCATGCGTTCTACGAAGCGCTGGGCTTCGAACGCCACGGCTACAGCTTCCGCGTTCTGCTGGAGGACGCTCCGCAATGACGCCGGACATCGAACAACCGCTTCTGATCGCCGACCGGCTGACGAAATTTTACGGTTCGCAGCTCGGCTGCCGCGACGTGTCACTCGAACTCTACGAGGGCGAGGTAATGGCTGTCGTCGGCGAATCCGGCTCCGGCAAGTCCACCTTGCTGCAACTGCTGGCCGGACAGATCGAGCCGGGCAGCGGCGATGTGCGCTATCGCATGCGCGACGGCATGACCGTCGACCTGTGGGCCATGAGCGAGCCGACCCGACGCTTCCTGTACCGCACCGACTGGGGCTTCGTGCATCAGGATCCGCAACGCGGCCTGCGCATGGGCATTTCGGCCGGGGGCAATGTCGGCGAGCGGCTGATGGCCGTCGGCTGGCGCAACTATGCCGAGATTCGCGACGCGGCGGCCAGATGGCTCGACCGGGTCGAGATTCCACAGGTGCGGATAGACGACACGCCACGCACTTATTCCGGCGGTATGCGGCAGCGGCTGCAGATCGCCCGTAATCTCGTTACCTCGCCGCGGCTGATCTTCATGGACGAGCCGACCGGCGGCCTCGACGTATCGGTGCAGGCACGCCTGCTCGATCTGCTCCGCCGCCTGGTCGCCGATCTGCGCATCGCCGCGATCATCGTCAAGCACGATCTCGCGGTCGCGCGCCTGCTGTCAAACCGGATCATGGTGATGAAGGACGGCACGGTGATCGAAACCGGGCTGACCGATCAGGTGCTCGACGATCCGCAGGCGCCTTACACCCAGCTTCTTGTCTCATCGATCCTGCCGGCGTGAGACAGTCACAAGAGAACACCATGAGCGCATTGCAACTCAGAGCCGTCGGCAAGACCTTCGTGATGCACCTGCAGGGCGGCTTGCGCCTTCCGGTGCTTCGCGACGTGACGTTCTCGGTCGCGCCCGGCGAATGCGTGGCGCTGACCGGCCCGTCGGGCGCTGGAAAATCGTCGATCCTCAAGCTGATCTACGGAAATTATCGCTGCGATAGCGGGACGATCATCGTCAAGGCCGGCGCGGAGACGGTCGACCTCGCAACCGCACCGCCGCGCCAGATCATCGCCGTCCGGCATTCGACGCTCGGCTATGTGACGCAGTTTCTGCGCGCCGTGCCGCGCGTCTCGGCGCTCGACATCGTCGCCGAGCCGCAGATGGCCAGAGGCAGAACCGTAGACGAAGCGCGGGCGCAGGCCGCGGCATTGCTCGGCCGCCTGAACATCCCGCAGCGCCTGTGGAGTCTGCCGCCGGCGACGTTTTCCGGCGGCGAGCAACAACGGGTCAATCTCGCGCGCGGCCTGTTGCCGGCGCATCCGCTGCTGCTGCTCGACGAGCCGACCGCGTCGCTCGACGCCAAGAACCGCGCGGTGGTGATCGAGATGGTCCGCGAACGCAAACGGCGCGGCGCGGCGATCGTTACCATCCTCCATGACGAGGAAACCCGCGCCGCCATCGCCGATACCCTCATCGACACAACCCGGTTTGCCGCGTGACCCATGACCGATTTCATGACTGAAACGAACTCCTGCCTTGTCACCAACGCCCGCATCGTCCTCGGCCATCACGTCATCGAGCGCGGCTATGTCGCCGTCACGGATGGCAAGATCGTCGAGATCGGCAGCGGCGCGGCGCCCGCACGCGGCGTGGATTTCAATGGCGACCTGCTGCTGCCGGGTCTGGTCGAACTGCACACCGACCATCTTGAGGCGCATTACACGCCACGGCCGAAGGTGCAGTGGGACCCCGTCGCCGCCGTCGTTTCCTACGACGCACAGATCGCCACCAGCGGCATCACCACGGTGCTCGATTCGCTGCGCGTCTGGCGCGAGGAAGGCGCCGGCGATGCCGACGGTCAGGCCGGCGAGCTTGCCGCGTCGATCGACAAGGCCCGCGACAACGGCCTGCTCCGGATCGAGCACTATCTGCATCTGCGCTGCGAGGTGCCGATGCCCAAGGTCGTCGAGGACGCTTCGGCCTTGATCGGCCGGCCGGATGTGCGCTTGATGTCGCTGATGGATCACACCCCAGGCCAGCGCCAGTTTCGCGATCCGCAGAAGCTGCGTGAATATTATCGCGGCAAGAGCGGCGGCATGACCGATGCCCAGCTCGACGCCATGTTCGAGCGGCGACTCGAAAACAGCGAACGCTACGGCGCCGACAACTATCTCGGCCTGCTGACACTCGCGGCGCGCCACAAGACGCCGCTGGCGAGCCACGACGATACCACCCTCGATCACGTCGAGCAGGCGCTGACCGACAAAGTCGCGGTGGCTGAATTTCCGACCACCGTCGAAGCGGCGGAAAAACTGCATGCCGGCGGCATCCAGGTGCTGATGGGCGCGCCCAATCTGGTGCGCGGCGGTTCGCATTCCGGAAACGTCGCGACCTCGGCGCTGGCCGACGCCGGCCTGCTCGACATCCTGTCTTCGGACTATGTGCCGTCGAGCTTACTGCTCGCAGCGCTGCGACTGCCGCAGGCCAGTCCGCGCTACGATCTGGCCGCGGCGATCCGAACCGTGACCAAGACGCCGGCCGAGGTCGTCGGCCTCGACGACCGCGGCGAGATCGCGATCGGCAAGCGCGCCGATCTGATCCGCGTGCATCAGACCGCCGATGGCGCCGCGGCGCGCAGCGTCTGGAACGCCGGACAGCGCGTCGCATGAGCGAGGCGCGGCGGATCGGCCCCGGCCGGCTTGTTCTTGTCGTCGGCCCGAGCGGCGCCGGCAAGGACACGCTGATCGCGGGCGCGAAGGGAGTCCTCGCCAATGATGCCGCCGTGACAGTCCCGCGTCGTGTCGTCACGCGCATCAGCGGCAACGGCGAAGACCATGACACACTGACGCCTACGGACTTCGACAGCGCCGTTCAAGCAAGTGCCTTCAGCCTGTACTGGGGCGCACATGGCCTGCGCTACGGCATCCCGCGGCAGATCGATGACACGATCTCTGCCGGTTCTACGGTGGTCTGCAACGTCTCGAGGACGGTCATTGACGCGGCGCGGGAACGCTACGCTCGAGTGACCACGGTTCTCGTCACTGCGCCGCCCGATGTTCTCGCGCGCCGGCTTGCCGGCCGCAGCCGCGCCAGCGATGGCAGCCTCACGGATCGGCTCGCGCGGCAGGCCAGCACCGTCGTCGATGCTGACGTCGTCATCGACAATGTCCACGCGGAAGCGGATGGCATCCGTGAATTGGTTCACGCGATCAAGAACGGGAGTTGGCGTGGCTGCGGAAGTCTCCGCCGCCAATGATTGATTGCGCCTCGACTGAGCAGGCCCGAGACCCAGGCCATCCCTAACCCGTGGACAACTACCGCTCGCGTGAGGCAGCGCTGTGTCACAGCGCACAGCCACATTGAGACGTGGAGAGCCGACGAACCGCTAACACTATGGAAATTCGCACTACCACCATTTGCGGAGACCAACATCGGCCTGCTCGGAATTGAGTAGTAATGCCTAAAACTATGCTGAGTCTTGGCTGTGACCAGCGAACCTGGCGAAGCCCCATACCCTGTTAAGCAACCAGGCTATGTTTCGAGGCATCAAACAGATGGACCTTATTGCGACCGGCAGCCTTGGCGTCGTAGAGCGCAATGTCGGCTTCCGTGAACAATTCGGTGATCCGCCGACGATAGGAACGACAGACGAGAGCGGCCCCTATCGAGGCACTGACCTCCAGGCGAAGACCGTTCCAGAAAAACGGCCGGCTCAACATCACGACAGTGTGCTGCAGCACGCATGAAATTCGGGCAGGGTTTGTCGGCGCATGCAGGATGATCGCGAATTCGTCGCCACCGATCCGGGCCACCAAACCGGCATTGTTAAAGGCGCGCCGCAAACGCTGCGCAACTTCGCACAAGCACGCATCTCCTGCGGCATGGCCAAACGTATCGTTGAGTTCCTTGAAGCCATCGAGATCGATCAGGGCCAGAGCCGACGCAAAGCCGTGATTCAGGCTGTCGCCGACAACCTCGCGATAACGCGCTTGGAAAAGAGTGCGATTGGCGAGTCCGGTGAGCGGATCGGTTTCGGCTTGCCGCCGCAAGCCGTCCATGGCTCGTCGATCGACGCTGATGTCCTGCTTGGAGCCGAAGATCCGCGTCGGCCGCCCGCCCTCTCCCACCGCATTGATCGAGAGGCGCATCCAGCGGCTTTCGCCGCGCCAGGTTCTGATCTCTGTATCGAGCGTGACCGCGCGACCGGTCCGGATCACTTCGGCACGAGCGAGTTCCATATTTCGCCGTGACTCGTCGACATAGAGATCGACGATGCTGGCGCGCCGGAGCGGATTACCTGACGGATAACCGAAGATGTCGTAGACGCCCGGCGTCCAGATCAGGCGCTCGGTTTCGAGTTCACATTCCCAGGCCCCGATGCGAGCGAGATTCAAGGCCCGGTCGTAGAGCCGCAAGCGGACGTCGTCAGACAGCGCCGTAGCCGCATGGGCCGCTTCATCTGTCATAGATGTCCTGCAGCATTCGGGGCCTCGGCCTTGTGTAAGCTTATTAACTAGGGCCGCCATGTTAACGAACCTATACTTTTGCCTGTCTCCAGGGCCGCTGGACCGCCAAGCCGGTCGCACGTCAGACCGTCCCCATGATCAAACCGTAAAGCAGCCCCATAACCGAACAGCCGCCCAGGACTGCGAGCATCCCTACGCGATAGCGGAACACAGCGACGATCGCGCCCGCAGTCAGGATCAAAGCCGCGATGTTGACAGAGCTCAGGACCGGAACGTCAACAACCGCGCCCAAGCCGCGAACTTCGGTGAGCTGCGCAAACAGCATATGGAGAGCGAACCACACAGCCAGATTCAGAATGACACCGACAACGGCAGCGGTGATCGCCGACAGTGCTGCAGAAAGCGCCTTGTTATTGCGCATCGCCTCCATGAACGGCGCGCCGAGAAATATCCATAGGAAACAAGGAACGAACGTAACCCAGGTGGTCAACAACCCGCCCAGTGTGCCGGCCAGCAGCGGATACAGCGAACCCGGCGCGCGATAAGCTCCCATAAAGCCCACGAATTGCGTCACCATGATCAACGGGCCAGGAGTCGTTTCCGCCATGCCAAGGCCATCCCGCATTTCACCGGGCGTCAGCCAGCCGTAGTGCTCAACCGCTTGCTGGGCGACGTAGGAAAGCACGGCATAGGCACCGCCGAACGTAACCATCGCCATCTTGGAAAAGAAGATGGCGATGTCCGTGAAAACATTGCCCGACCCGAGCAGCAGCAACAGTGCGAGGACAGGCCCGCCCCACAACAGAACACCAATTGCCGCGACTTTGAGCAACCAGGACATCTGGGGGCGAGCATGCTCCGGGACCGCTTCTCCCAGGACGCTGTCGATGTCAGCGACTTGCTTGTTTCCGACCTTGCCGTGTCCACCTTCCGCCAGAAATGCGGCCCATCCAGCTCGACCGCCGATATAGCCAACGAGGCCTGCGGTAAAAACAACAAGGGGAAACGGAGCCTGGAAAA
>JBQCFU010000116.1:0-2641 GCA_051958775.1 Pseudolabrys sp. | reverse complement strand
GCGCGCAGCACCTCGCGGTCACTGGCGGCGGCCGGGATGGTCTCGCGGCCCGCGCCGAGGCCAATGCTGAGCTTCTGGGTTCCGGCGGGAATCATCGGCCGACCCTGCGGCCGGCGCGGTTACTTTTTGGTAACCGGTGCTGTCTGACCGGCGCAGTCAGGCCCGGTTCAGGTGGCCGGTCGCAATATTGGCGAAGTTGCCGGGCCAGATGATCCGCGGGGGCGGTACCCGGTCATGGAACGCGGCGCGTAGGCGCCGCGCGATCAGGCGATATGCTCATGGCCCCCGACCCGAAGACAGTCCGTCTGGATTCCAAATCGCTGGCGGCGCTGGCGCTGCATCGCTTCGGCCTCGGCCCGCGGGCCGGATCGCTCGCCGCGGTCGCCGCCGATCCGCGCGGCGCGGTGCTGGCGGAGCTGGAACGGCCCGGGGCCGGACGGATCGCCGATGACGACCTGCTGACCAGTGGCGAGGCGGCACGCGCCGCTTACGATTTCCGGCGCGAGCGCAAGGCGCAGCGTCTCGCGCAACGCGAGGAGCGCAATCAGGAGCGCGCTGCGCAGGCCAAAGCGCAGGCGGACGCGCAGATGATGGCGCAGGCCGACGGGAAAACGGCCGAGGCGCAAGCGCAGGCCGAACCAGCGCCGCCGGCCGACGAAGAGCAGCGCAAGCGCAAGCTCGGTCCCGGCATTCCGCAGCAGATTTTCCTCGAGGAAGCGAAGACGCGGTTTGACAGCGCGCTCGCGGCCGAGATCGGTTTGATCGACCGGCTGACCTGGTTCTGGTCGAACCATTTCTGCGTGTCGGTGGACAAGGGGCAGGTGCGGCCGCTCGCCGGTGCGTTCGAACGCGAGGCGATCCGCGCCAATGTGCTCGGCACGTTCTCCGACATGCTGCTCGCGGTCGAGTCGCATCCGGCGATGCTTCTCTATCTCGACAATGCCCGCTCGATCGGGCCGAACTCCGTCGCCGGGCACCGGCAGCACAAAGGTCTCAATGAAAATCTCGCCCGCGAGACGCTCGAGTTGCACACGCTCGGCGTGAATGGCGGCTACTCGCAGGACGACGTGACGCGGTTCGCCAATGTCATCACCGGCTGGACCGTGGCGCCGTTCAGGACCGACCCGGAGCATGGCGGCGAGTTCGTCTTCAATCCGCGCGCTCACGAACCGGGAACGCAGACGGTGCTCGGTCATGCCTATCCCGATGACGGCGTCGATCAGGGGCGTGCGGTGCTGCTCGCGCTGACGCGGCATCCGGCGACGGCGCAGCATATTGCGATCAAGCTCGTCCGCCATTTCGTCGCCGACGATCCGCCGAAGGATCTGGTTGCGCGCCTGGCGAAGCGCTTTCGCGATACCGACGGCAATCTGAAAGAAGTCACGCGCGCGCTGGTCAGCGCCGACGCGGCATGGTCGGCACCGCGTTCAAAACTCAAGCGCCCGAGCGAATGGATGGTGAGCGCACTGCGCGCCAGCGGCGTGACGCCGCCGGATATCGGGCCGATCGTGCAGGCGCAGAACATGCTCGGAGAGCCGCTGTGGCGGCCGCCGGCGCCAAAAGGTTTTCCCGATGACAGTGCGTCGTGGATCGACGGCGTGACGCAGCGGCTCGACATCGCCAATCAGTTGTCGCGGCGCGTCGGCGGGTTCGCCGATCCCGATGATGTGGCGGAGGCGGCGCTCGGTCCGCTGCTGTCGGACGAGACGCGGCAGGTGCTCAAGCGCGCCGAGAGCCGGCCGCAGGCGCTGGCCTTGCTGTTCATGTCGCCGGAATTCCTGCGGAGGTGAGTGTCATGACCCGTCATCTGTCCACCCGCCGCGAATTGCTGCTCGGTTCTGGCGCGCTGTTCGCCTGGACAAGCCTGCCGCGACTGGCGCGCGCCGAAGGCCGCGATCCGCGGCTCCTCGTGATCGTGCTGCGCGGTGCGCTCGACGGTCTTGCGACTGTCGCGCCGGTCGGCGACCCTGACTGGATCAGCTTGCGCGGTGACAATGCGCTGCGGCTCGACGGGCCTGCGCCGGCGCTCGCACTCAACGACATGTTCGCGCTCAATCCGGCGATGCCGAACCTTTATCGTCTCTACAAGGCGAAGCAGGCGAGCATCGTCCATGCGGTGGCGACGCCGTACCGCGAGCGCTCGCATTTCGACGGACAGGATGTGTTGGAAAGCGGCTTCACCAAACCGGGTGCGACCGACAGCGGCTGGCTCAATCGTGCCATGGCGGCGCTCGATCCGGCAAAGGGCGTACGGGTCAAGCCGCAGCAGGCATTCGCCGTCGGGCCGGTGACGCCGCTCGTCGTGCGCGGCGCCGCGCCGGTGTTGTCATGGACGCCGCCGCGTCTGCCGCCCGCGGCCGACGACACGGTGATGCGGTTGCTCGATCTCTATCGTCATGCCGATCCCGCTTTGGCGCGGGTGATGGAAGAGCGCATGGGCCTTCCCGCCATCGCGCGCGCGGACGGCATGAACGACATGAAGAAAGCCGCTCCGTTGCCGGGCGGTGCGGCGCGGGTCGCGGCATTCTTTGCGGAAGCGAGCGGCGCGGCCGCGCGGTTCATGGCGCAGGCGGACGGGCCGCGTGTCGGCGCGCTCGCGTTCGACGGCTGGGATACGCATGCGGCGGAAGGCGTGATGCAG
>JBQCFU010000115.1:0-3561 GCA_051958775.1 Pseudolabrys sp. | reverse complement strand
CGGGCTGATCTGGCCCTTGACCTTGAGCGTATAGATTGGCCGCTGTTCCATCAGGCTCTTCAGCCGCTCTGCCAGCGATGATTTTCCGCCGCCGACCGGGCCGAGCAGGTAGAGGATCTGCTTGCGCTCCTCCAACCCTTGCGAGGCATAGCGGAACTAGCCGGCGATCCGCTCGATCGTGTCTTCCATCCCGTAAAAGTCGGAGAAGGAGGAAGAGAGCTTGATCGTCTTGTTGGAGAAAATCCGGCCGAGCCGTTCATCCTTGCTTGTGTCGATCAGCTTGGGTTCGCCGATCGCGTCGACCATGCGCTCAGGCGCAAGGCCGTACATCGATTTGTCCTCCCGGCAGGCCAGGAGATACTGCTGGAGACTCATCTCCTCCTGAGCCGCGGAATTATAAATTTTGGAAAACAATTCGAAGACGTCAGTTTGTTGCGTCTGCATAATCGCCTCCCGGCGCCGCAGCGATGCCCTCGCAAGACAACCTACCCAAAGCGAGGGATGTTCCCCGTTCACGCTTGAATTGATCGAGGCGCGATGAGGGCATCCGCTGGACATCGGCGCTTGCCGGTACAAGATAGGAGATGAGGTTGTCGTGCCGGCGAAACGACCGTTCCGTCAGTTAAGCGCCAAGGGTTGTCCCTCAAACGAAATGGGGCCAACTTTCTCCTGTCCATCGATGCCGGACTCGGGTCAATGGGATAGTCCTCCTGGCTTCGGAGACGATCGCGGATGCGGACGGAAAAAGTGGAAGACCACTTCAGGACCGGCCCTCGTGGGGGCGGATAGTTCCTGTGAACGGGAAGCTTTGAGCTGCCCTTCAGGGTCTGGCGGATGCATCCATCATCAACGCATCTCTTTCGTGGTCCGAACCAAGAGATCGTTCCGAACTGGCCTGCAGGCCATCACGAATCTCTTCTCGCCTTGGTCCGAACTGACGGAACACAGAACCGGTCGAGCCACAGCGGTCGCCGGACCTTTATCCCTGGTGTCCCGAAAAAGATAACTCTGGAGAATTGCCGCGCAGCGTCACACGGTCCAGCTTTTACTTGGGCAACGAGAGCGGGACCCGCGAAGAGCGGGATGCTCAAAGGATCAACGGCTAGGACATCGTCGTCAACGGCATCAACCGGACTTTTCGGAACATCCGGGCAGGCTCAGACCGGAGCGATCAAGCCGCGGTCGGCTTCATCTTCGGCGGCCAGTTATGGGTTTCGCCCTTCCGTCGTGACGCCCAGGCGTAAAGCGCGTCATAGATGATGAAGCCGCGTTTCAAGACATCGTGGTCATCTGGGGAGAGGTCGCGAAGCCCCATGGAGATCGCCAGTAGTCCAGCGGATTGGGGTGTGAGGTCGTGTCGATCCGTGTCGGCACCGCGAACGATGGTGGCAATCGTGGCGATGGCAGGATCTTTGGCGAGATCATGCTTCTCGACGAAGGTGTCGAAGCTGCACCCTTCACCAACATGGGTGTATTCAACGCCGGGTACATCATAGGGCGTCGCGCCGGTTTCTTTCGCGACCGTCATGACTTGGTCCGGTGGGGCGAACAGGAACTCAGCATCCTTGTCGATAAATTTCGTGATCAGCCACGGGCAGGCGATACGGTCGATGACCGGGCGTTCGCGAGTGACCCATTTCATGGCGTGTCCTCCGGCGGTTTGATGGTGCTCGGCACCTGAGAGAACGACCCGCCTTGAGCATCGCTCAAGGTGTGTTGAGCGGAAAGCTACGCTTGAAAAACAGATGATACAAGTGTTGCATTATATATTTTTAATGATACGCTATGAATATGAATGCCGACAAGGCCTTGGCGGAGCAGCGTTGGCTCCTCTTGATCCATCAATTGCCGAGCAAGCCGGCCTACTTTCGCGTGAAAATCTGGCGTCGGCTGCAAGGGATCGGTGCCGTGGCGGTGAAGAGCACGGTCTATGCGCTGCCGGCCAATGCCGAGACCCAGGAAGATTTCGAGTGGCTGCTGAAGGAGATCATTGAAGGCGGTGGCGAGGCCATGGTCTGCGAAGCACGTCTGATCGATGGTCTTTCCGACGATCAGGTGCGAGCGCTTTTCGATGCGGCGCGAGACGAGGACTACGCGGTCATCGCCAATGAAGCCCGAGCGCTTTCAAAACAGCTCAAACGAAATGCGACGTCCGAAGAGAAGGAGGAAAGGCGCTTACAAACGAGTCGTTTGCGCAAACGACTCATGGATGTGGCCGCCATCGACTTCTTCGGCGCAACCGGTCGTCTGTCAGCGGAAAGCCTTCTCGCCGAGATCGAGCGCCGGCACGCGGAGGACATGGACATGACGAAGCAAACGCCGGACGTGCCCGCGCTTGGTGTGGCCGACCTCAAAGGGCGTGTGTGGGTGACGCGCAAAGGAGTACATATCGACCGCATCGCCTGTAGCTGGCTGGTCCGCCGCTTCATTGATCCTGATGCTGTCATCCGTTTCGTGCCGGGCAAGGGCTATAAGCCCAAAGCGGAAGAGCTTCGTTTCGACATGTTCGAAGGCGAAATCACCCATGAAGGTGATCGTTGCAGTTTCGAGGTGCTGCTGACTCGCGCCAGCATCGCGGATCCTGCGCTGCGAGCCATCTCTGAAATCGTCCACGATATCGATTTGAAGGACGACAAGTTCGGTCGCGAAGAGACGACAGGCATTGCCAGTCTGATCGCGGGCGTCTGCGCAGGCAACCCGGAAGACGAACAGCGGGTCGTCCAGGGTGCTGCCGTCTTCGATAACCTCTATCAGTATTTCCGCACGAAGCGTGGTGGCTGACCCACAGGAGTCTGCCATGAGCAAGATTCAAGCGGTTGATGTCTTACCGGCCCGAGCCTCTGACACCCCAGCTCACGGTGTTTCATTCGGGGAGGCGATGCGCGTCTGGGCGCGCGTTGCCGCTTTGAGCTTTGGCGGGCCCGCCGGCCAGATTGCGGTGATGCATCGGATCATCGTCGAAGAGAAGCGCGGGATCGGTGAGACACGTTTTCTGCATGCCCTGAACTACTGCACGCTGTTGCCGGGGCCGGAGGCGCAGCAACTCGCCGTCTATATCGGCTGGCTCATGCACAAGACCAAGGGCGGACTGGTCGCCGGAATCCTGTTCGTGCTGCCGGGCCTTGTCGCCATCATGGTGTTGAGCTGGATCTATGCGATCTTCGGCAATGTCAGCACAGTTCAGGCGCTCTTCTTTGGATTGAAAGCTGCCGTTCTGGCGATTGTGCTGGAAGCCGTGCTCAGGATCGGACGCAGGGCTCTCAAGAACAACGTCCTGATAGGCTTGGCGGCCGCCGCGTTCGTTGCCTTGTTCGTTTTCCAGGCTCCGTTTCCCCTTGTTGTTTTTACCGCAGGCCTCGTTGGCTATATCGGCGGTCGGGCTGGATGGATCGCGTTCCGTTCCAATCTCACCCATTTCAAGTTGTCAAAGAGCGCGCCGGGAACCTGCGCCCGTCCGGAATGCCCGGTACTCGATCTTTATACGCTTTTTATTCGTATCCGTCAAAGGTTTCTGGCATGAAGCTTGCGGGCATCTGGCGGCGAGGACGGCTTGCGTGCCGA
>JBQCFU010000114.1:0-2208 GCA_051958775.1 Pseudolabrys sp. | reverse complement strand
CGCTGACCGGCAACTACAAGGCCGATCAGGTGCACGTCCCCGCTCTCCTCGAACGGCTGGGGCAGTAGCGCATGTTCAATCTCGGCCTCTCCTTCGCTCCGCTCTTGCCGCCTTACGTGCTGTGGGCGGCCGCCGCTGCGGTGCTGCTCATCGCCGCACTGCTGATCGTCTCGCGCGGCCGTGGCGCGCTGATCCGCATCGTCGCGCTCGCGCTCCTTCTGTTCGCGCTCACCAATCCGTCGTTCACGCGCGAGGATCGCGATCCGGTGCCGTCGGTCGCTGCCGTGATCGTCGACAAGAGCCCGAGCCAGGGCTTCGGCCAGCGCGAGCAGCAGACCGAGGCCGCGCGCAACGAGATCGTCGACAAGCTGAAAGCCATTCCCGGTCTCGATGTCCGCGTCGCCGAAGCCGGCAAGGCCGACGGCGAGAACGACGGCACCAAACTGTTCTCGGCGCTGTCATCGACCCTTGCCGACGTGCCGCCGGATCGCATCGCCGGCGCGATCTTCATCACCGACGGCCGCGTGCACGATGTGCCAGCCGATGCCAGCGCGCTCGGCTTCGATGCGCCGGTGCATGCGCTGGTCACGGGACAACGCAACGAGCGCGACCGCCGCGTCGTGCTGATGACCACGCCGCGCTTCGGCATTGTCGGTCAGATGCAGACCATCACCTACAAGGTCGAGGATCAGGGCGGCACCGGCCCGGCGCGCGTCACCGTGCGCCGCGACGGCGAGCAGTTGGAAACCCGCGTGGTCGTCCCCGGCCAGACGCTGCGGGCCGACGTGCAGATCCCGCATGCCGGACAGAACATCGTCGAGATCGAGGCATCTCCGCTCGAAGGCGAGCTTACCCCGGTCAACAACCGCGCCGTGGTGTCGATCGATGGCGTACGCGACAAGCTGCGCGTGCTGCTCGTCTCCGGCGAACCGCATGCGGGCGAACGCACCTGGCGCAACCTGCTGAAGTCCGACGCGTCGATAGACCTCGTCCACTTCACCATTCTGCGGCCGCCGGAGAAGCAGGACGGCACGCCGATCAACGAACTGTCGCTGATCGCGTTTCCGACCCGCGAACTGTTCCAGCAGAAGATCAACGAATTCCAGTTGATCATCTTCGATCGCTATGCGCGGCAGGGCGTGCTGCCGATCGCTTACTTCGACAACATCGCCAAATATGTGCGCGACGGCGGGGCGGTGCTGATCGCCGCCGGCCCGGACTATGCGAGCCAGACCAGCATCTGGCGCACGCCGCTCGATCAGATCCTGCCGGCAGAGCCGAGCGGCACCGTCAGCGAGGACCCGTTCCGCGCGACGCTGACCGAACTCGGCAAGCGTCACCCCGTGACGCGCGGGCTGGAAGGCGCCGATGCAACGCCGCCACGCTGGAGCCGATGGTTCCGCATGGTCGACACACGCGCCGTCACCGGCGTCAGTCTGATGCAAGGCCAGGGCGACAAGCCGCTGCTGGTGCTGTCACGTCAGGATGAAGGCCGCGTCGCGCTGCTCCTGTCCGATCACATCTGGCTGTGGGCGCGCGGCTACGAAGGCGGCGGTCCTCACCTCGATCTGCTGCGGCGGCTGTCGCACTGGCTGATGAAGCAGCCCGATCTCGAAGAAGAAGCATTGCGCCTGCTCGTGCAGGGACGCGAGCTGACCGTGCAGCGCCAGACTATGGCCGACACGGTCGACGAGGTGACGGTCACCTCTCCCTCCGGTCACGAGCGCAAGCTCACGCTGTCGTCCGCCGGCGATGGCGTATGGCGCGCAACCGTTGATGCCAGCGAACTCGGCCTGTGGCGCGCCACCGATGGCAAACTCACCGCGCTCATCAATGTCGGTCCGGCCAATCCGCGCGAATTCGCCGAAGTCACCTCCACCACCGATGTGATGAAGCGCATCACCGATGCCACCGGCGGCGGTGCGCTGCGGCTCGCCGACGGCACGCCGCGCGTCGTGCCGGTGCGCTCTGGCGCAAGCTACAAGGGTGACGACTGGCTCGGCCTGAAAATGCGGCAAGTCACGGTGGTGCGCGGCATCGGCGTGTTGCCGATCTTCGCAGGCGCGATCGGACTGCTGCTGCTGATCGGCGCGCTGGCGATGACATGGGCGCGAGAAGGCCGCTGACGCTTTGTCGGTGTCATGGCCGGGCTTGTCCCGGCCATCCACGTCTGTTTGCTTACTCGTGAAATGATAGACGTGGATGCCC
>JBQCFU010000113.1:0-2384 GCA_051958775.1 Pseudolabrys sp. | reverse complement strand
GCCTATATCTGCGGCCCGCCGCCGATGATCGACGCGGCGGTGGCGCGGTTGCAGGAAGCCGGCGTGCTGGAGGCGGATATCCGCACCGACCGTTTCGTGCAGGCGAAGACGTGAACCGCGTTGCTGCGTTGCCTGATGTGCCCTTGCCGGAACCGTCCATGGTGGTGCCGCTGACCATGAGCGACGGCGCCGTTGTCGTGCTGCGTCGTCAGGGCAAGGTCGGCGCGCCGCGGCTGGCGCTGAGCCATGGCAATGGTCTTGCCATCGATGCCTATGCGCCGTTCTGGCGGCTGCTGGCCGCGCGCCACGAACTGATCCTGTTCGACGTGCGCAACCACGGCGTCAATCCGCTGCATACGCGTGAAGGACACAACTGGTCGCGCATCTTCGCCGACTTCGAAGAGATGTTTCAGTGTATCGAACGCGCCTTCGGCACGGCGCCGACTGTCGGCGTGTTCCATTCGCTGTCGGCGATCGCATCGCTGCAACACACATTGCAGCAAAGCGAACAGGGGCAGGGGCCGCGCTGGGCCGGGCTCGCGCTGTTCGATCCGCCGATCTGTCCACGGCTCGGCCATCCGCTCTACGACGCGCATTTCGTTGATATGCGCATCATGACCGACCGCGCCAGCCGCCGGCCGGAAAGCTATGCTTCTCCGGAGGAGTTCGCGGCGCAGATCGCCTCGCGGCGGCAATTCTCTAGGCTTGTGCCGGAAGCGCCGATGGCGCTGGCACGCGCGACATTGCGCGCCGGCGATGACGCCCGCTGGCATCTCTGCAATCCGCGTGAGTTCGAAGCGAGCCTCTATCTCTCGCAACAGGATGCGACATTATGGCCGCGCATGCGGCATCTGCCGGTGCCGACGATCCTGATCGGCGGCGATCCGGCGGTGTCCGACACGCCGGCCGCCAAGGTCTGCGCCGCGATCCATGATGAAATCGGCGTCGCGCATGTGGCGGTTCCTGAAACCACCCATTTTTTACAGACCGAACGGCCCCAGGCCTGCGCTGAAGCGCTGCAGCAGTTCCTGACGCAGCATTCGCTGGCGTCTTAAAGTTTTTTACGTAATCGTAAAAATATCTTGACTCCCGACGCTGCTGTTTGGAGACTGGAACGACAATAAGAAACGCGCCGCAAAGGCTGCCGGAGATCGGCAGCGATGACGGCGCGCCGCTCCGGGAGACGACCCATGCCGTTGGACCCGTCTGTTGCGCCGATCCGTCTTGCCGAGCCGTCGCCGACCATCGAGCGGCGCGCCAACGGTGAGATCGTCATCGGCAATGCGACGCCGCTGGCCGCTTATCCGGTGCAGCTCAGCGACCATCTGCGCCGCTGGGCCAGGGAGGCGCCGGAGCGCACGTTTCTCGCCGAACGCGATCAGAGCGGAGACTGGCGGCGCCTGAGCTACGCCGAAGCGGTGCGGCTCATTGATCGCGTGTCGCAGGCGTTGCTGGAGCGCGGTCATAGTGCCGAGCGTCCGGTCGCGGCGCTCTGCGACAATTCCATCAATATGGCGCTGCTGAAGTTCGGCGCGATGCAGGTCGGCATTCCGTTCATGCCGATCTCTCCGGCCTATTCGCTGATGTCGGAGAATTTCGCCAAGCTGAAATACATCGCCGAAGCGTTCCGGCCGAGCCTGATCTATGTGTCGGCGCTGAAGCCGTTCGCGCGGGCGCTCGCGGCGATGCCACGCGATGGCGTGACGCTGCTGGCGGATGCGGCTGATCCGGCATTTCCCGATGCGCTGACATTCGACGATCTGCTGGCGAGCACGCCCGACGAGCGTGTCGCGCGCCATTATCGCACCGTCGGGCCGGACAGCATCGCAAAAATCCTGCTGACGTCGGGCTCGACCGGCATGCCGAAGGGCGTCATCAACACCCAGCGGATGATGGGTGCGAACGGCGCGGGGATCGATCAGGCGTGGCCGTTCCTCACCGAGCGGCCGCCGGTGATCGTCGACTGGCTACCGTGGAACCACACCTTCGGCACCAATTTCAATCTCAACCAGATCCTGCGCAACGGCGGCACGATGTATATCGACGCCGGCAAGCCGGCGCCGGGTAAGCTCGATACGACGCTCGCCAATCTGCGCGAGATCAAATCGACGTTGCTGTTCAACGTGCCGCGCGGCTTCGACATGGTGATCCCGGCGCTGGAGGCGGACGGCGATTTCGCGCGCCATGTGTTCGGCGATCTCGACGTGATCTTCTACGCGGGCGCTGCGCTGCCGCCGCATCTGTGGACGCGGCTCGATGCGCTTGCGGTGAAGCATCGCGGCGCGCGGCTGCCGATCCTGTCGTCGCTCGGCTCGACCGAGACGGCGCCGGTGGCGAGCTTTTGCCACTGGCATGCGCAGGATATCGGCGGCGTCGGCCTGCCG
>JBQCFU010000112.1:0-19822 GCA_051958775.1 Pseudolabrys sp. | reverse complement strand
TCCTGGAAAAGGCCGGCGTCATCGCTCGCTATGCCGCAGTGCTGAATCAGCAAGCAGTCGGCTTGCCGGTCAGCGTATTTATTTCCGTGAAGCTCGAAAAGCAGAAGCAGGATGCGCTCGATCGCTTCGCGAAAACCATCGCGCGCTGGCCCGAGGTGATGGAGTGCTACCTGATGACCGGACCGCGCGATTACTGGCTGCGTGTGGTGGTGCCCGATCTCGCGGCCTACGAGCGTTTCCTCAAGGAAAAGCTGACGCGACTCGACGGCGTCGCGTCGATCGAATCGAGTTTCGCGCTGGAGCAGGTGAAATATTCGAGCGTGCTGCCGGTAGGGTAGTCGACCCAGGACTCCTCTTTCCGCCGTCATGCCGCATTTATTGCGGGCATCCACGTCTTTCTTGTCTCTGTGCCGAAGGCGTGGATGCCCGGGACAAGCCCGGGCATGACGACGGAGAGAATTGGGCCGGTAGGAGGGCTTGACTCCCGCCCTTTATTTAACGTATCTGTTAAATAACAGATTGGCTAAATATAAAAGGCCGCCACGGAAGTCCGCCATGTCCGATCACCTCAGTGCCACCTTCGCCGCCTTGGCCGATCCAACGCGCCGCGCCATCCTGGCGCGTCTCGCGCTCGGCGAAACCACGGTGGCGGAACTCGCAAAGCCGTTCGATATCAGCGGCCCCGCGGTGTCGCGTCATCTCAAAGTGTTGGAGGGCGCGGGGCTGATCAGCCGCGGCCGCGAGGCGCAGTGGCGGCCCTGCAAGATCGAGCCGAAGGCGCTGAAGGAAATCGACGACTGGCTCGAGCGTTATCGTCAGTTCTGGGAGCAGAGCCTCGACCGGCTCGAAGACTATCTGCGCACCCTGCAAAGCAGCGCAGACGATGCGGGGACCCGGAACACGAAACCCCGCAAGCGCGCCAAGAAGTCCGGCCCATCCGTCTGATTGTCCCAGGAGCGTGTGATGAACGAGTTGGCGAAAGAGATTGTCGGTGGTTGGACACTGCTGGCCGCTCAAATGCAGTTCGAGGACGGCACTGCGATCGACATGCACGGGCCCAAGCCGTCGGGGTCGGTGGTGTTTACCGACAAGCGCATGAGCGCCATCATCACGCACAGGTCACGGCCTGCGCGGACGAACGACAATCTCGGCGATCTCTTCAAGACGATGCTCGCCTACGCCGGTACATACGGCATCGAAGGCAACGAACTCGTCACCGCCGTGGACGCGGCCTGGGTTCCGGAGTGGGTCGGAACAACGCAGAGACGAGCGATCGAGATCGCAGGCGACACCCTTCTTATCCGCACAGCCAAACAGCCAAACCCCATGCAGCAAGGGAAGATCATGACCGGGGTGCTGACGTGGCAAAGAGACCGATAAGCGCGACGCAAATGCAACACGAACACCTCATTGATCCGTCCAACAAGGGAGAAGAGTGATGATTGTTCAGTCCTATCTGTTCTTCAACGGTCGCTGCGAAGAAGCGATCGAATTCTACAAGACCACGCTCGGCGCCAAGGTCGAGATGCTGATGCGCTTCAGCGAGTCGCCGGAGAAGTCGAGCAACCCGGAATGCGTGCCGTCCGACCCCAACAAGATCATGCATGCGTCGTGGCGGATCGGTGACTCGGTGGTGATGGGTTCCGACGGCATCACCGGCGACAAGCCGGAGTTCAAGGGCTTCTCGCTGTCGCTGACCGTGAAGGACGAAGCAGAAGCGAAGAAGACGTTCGAAGCGCTGGGGAAGGGCGGGCAGATACATCAGCCGCTGGTCAAGACGTTCTTCTCGCCTGCCTTCGGCATGCTGCAGGACAAGTTCGGCATCGGCTGGATGATCATGGCGACGCCGTAAGCCGCCATACCCGACAACTGATTGCAAAGTAGGAGCGTATGATGTCTGCGACTGAAACTGTCGAGGCCACCAAGGAATTCGTCATCTCGCGTGATCTTGCTGCGCCGCGCGATCTCGTCTGGGCCTGCTTCACCGATCCCGCGCACATGAAGCAGTGGTGGGGTCCGAAGGGATTCACCGTGATCGTGTCGAACATGGATCTGCGTCCCGGCGGCATGTATCACTACGGCATGAAGGCGCCGGACGGTACGCCGATGTGGGGCCGCTTCATCTTCCGCGAAGTCTCGCCGAAGGACCGGATGGTGTTTATCAATTCGTTCTCCGACGAAGCCGGTGGCGTCACGCGTCATCCCATGGCGCCGACCTGGCCGCTGGAAATGCTGTCGACCTTCACCTTTGAGGATCTGCCCGGCGGCAAGACGCGCTTTACTGTGCGCTGGAAGCCGCACAACGCGACCGAGGCCGAGACCAAGGTGTTCAACGAGAGCTTCGCCAGCATGAACCAGGGCTGGGGCGGCACGCTGGAGAGCCTCCAGACCTATCTGGCCGACGCGAAGAAGTAGTCATAACGAGGCCGGCCGCTCCGGCGGCCGGCCATCCTCCAAATTTCTTTCATTGGCGATCTGGATTGTTCGATGCAAACTATTTCCTTGTCGTCCACGCCCCTGGCGATGCTGTGGGTCGGGCGTGTCGTCAGCGGGCTGGTGACGTTGTTCCTGCTGTTCGATGGCGGCATCAAACTGGTGCCGCTCGATATCGTGATCGAAACGTCGCGGCAGATGGGCATTCCCGAACATCTGGCGCGCACGCTCGGCGTGCTCACGCTTGCCGGCACGCTGCTCTATGTCTTTCCGCGGACCGCGGTGCTCGGCGCGATCCTGCTGACCGGATATTTCGGCGGGGCGATCTATGCGCATGTGCGGATCGACAGCCCGCTGTTCTCGCACACGCTGTTCGGTGTCTATCTCGGTGTTCTGATGTGGCTCGGCTTGTGGCTGCGCGATGCGCGGCTGCGTGCGCTACTGCCGCTGGTCCGTTCATAAAGCACAAGAGGGTCTCATGCTGACCACCATTCTGATCGTCGTTGCCGTCGTGATTGTTGCCGCGCTCGTCTATGCCGCGCTACAGCCCAATACGTTTTCCATCACCCGCTCGATTGCCATCGCGGCGCCGCCCGAGCGCATCTTCCCGCTGGTGAACGATCTGCGGTCGCACCGGAAATGGTCGCCGTTCGATCAGGATGCGGCGATGAAACGCGCCTATTCCGGTCCCGAGAGCGGTCCTGGCGCGACATTTGCGTTCGATGGCGGCAACAAATCCGGCGTCGGCACGCTGGCGGTGACCGATGCGCAGGCGCCGTCGCGGGTGACGATGTCTCTGAAAATGACCAAGCCGATGTCGTGCGACAATGTGGTGGAGTTCGCGTTCATGCCTCAGGGCGCGATGACGCAAACGAGCTGGACCATGCACGGTCCGCAGCCGTTCCTCGCCAAGGTCATGAACAGTCTGCTCCGTTGCGACAAGATGTGCGCGCGGCAGTTCGACCAGGGCCTGGCGGCGCTGAAGGCGGCGGCGGAGCGCTGATTCCATGTCGATCCAGCCCGCTTCCGCCGCGCCGCCGCGCAGTCTCGCCATCACCCGTGTATTCAATGCGCCGCGTGAGCTGGTGTGGCGTGCCTGGACCGACCCGGCGATGGCGGTGCGCTGGTGGGGCCCGAAAGAATATCCCGCGAGCGACGTGGTGATGGACGTGCGGGTCGGCGGCGTCTGGTCCGGCCGGCTCGACGGCCTCGAGGACGGCAAGGTGCTGACGCATCGTGGCGTGTTCCGCGAGGTGCGCGCGCCGGAGCGGCTCGCCTTCACCTTCGCGTGGGACGAGGAAGGCGAGCGCGGGTTGGAAACGCTGGTCACCATCGACTTCCACGAGCTCGCGGGTGATCGCACGCGGATGGAATTCCGCCAGACGCCGTTCCAGTCCGACAATGAACGCGACGGTCACGGCTATGGCTGGAATAGCGCATTCGACCGGCTGGTCGCCGCCCTCGGATCGTAATTTGGCAATCGAAAGTTCGTCCGCATGATCACGCCCTACGCGCGAAACGCGATCGTCCTAGGCCTCCTGTCGGCGATCGGGCCGTTTGCCATCGACATGTATCTGCCGGCGCTGCCGACCATCGCCGCCGATCTCAAGGCGTCGCCGGGGGCGGTGCAGATGACGCTGATGTCGTTCTTCGTCGCTTTCGGTGTCTGTCAGATCGTCTATGGCCCGGTGTCGGACATGGTCGGCCGCAGGCCGCCGCTCTATGCCGGCCTCGGGCTGTTCATTGTCGGCTCGATCGGCTGCGGGCTTGCGCCGAGCATTGAATGGCTGATCGCGTTTCGTTTTGTGCAGGGGATTGGCGCGTCGTCGGTCATGGTGATCCCGCGCGCGATCATCCGCGACCTGCACACCGGCACCGAAGCGACGCGGCTGATGGCACTGGTAATGCTCGTGCTCAGCGTCTCGCCGATCCTAGCGCCGCTCACCGGCAGCGCGCTGATCGTGCCGTTCGGCTGGCGCGCGGTGTTCGCTGCGGTGACGCTGGTGGCAGTTGTCGGGCTTGTCCTGCTGACGCTGTTCCAGAAGGAAACCCATGCGGTCGAGAACCGTATCGCCGTCAGCGTCGGAAGCGTGCTGAGCAGCTTCGGCTATCTCATGACCCATGGCCGTTTCCTTGGCCTGACTTTCATCGGCGGTCTCGGCATGGCGAGCTTCTTCTCGTTCCTTGCCGGGTCGTCGTTCGTCTATATCGAGCATTACGGGTTGACGCCGACCGAGTTCAGCTTCGCCTTCGCCCTCAATGCCGTTGGTTTCATCGGTGCATCGCAGTTCGCCGCGCCGCTCGGCGAACGGATCGGCATGGCGCGCATGGTGATCATCGCGACCGCGCTCTATGCGCTTTTCACCGTGGCGCTGCTTATCGTCACGCTCGCCGGCGTCGACAGCCTGCCGGTGATGATGGCGCTGCTGCTCGCGGGTTTCACCGCCATGGGCGTGGTGATCCCCTCGACCATGGTGCTGGCGCTTGAAGAGCACGGCCCGATCGCCGGCATGGCCTCCGCGCTCGGTGGCACGCTGCAGATGGTGACCGGCGGCGTGATGATTGTCATCGTCAGCCTGGTGTTCAACGGCACGCCGCTGCCGATGGTCGCTGCCATTGCCGGCTGCGCGGTCGGTGCTCTGATCGTCAGCATCATCACGCTCGGTTTCGCGCGCGCCTTGCCGCACAGTGCATAGGAATGACGGGAGAACATTGATGGCTTTGACGCTTTATTATCATCCACTCTCGTCGTTCTGTCACAAGGTGCTGATCGCGCTTTATGAGAACGGCATCGCGTTCACGCCGCAGAGCGTCAATCTGGGCGACGAAGCCGAGCGCGCTGCATTCTATAAAATGTGGCCGGTCGGAAAGTTTCCGGTGCTGCGCGACGAAACGCGCAATACGCTGGTGCCGGAATCGACTCCGATCATCGACTATCTGCAGATGTATTATCCCGGCCCGTCGCAGCTTATTCCCGATGACGCGGAACTGGCGCGCCGCGTGCGGCTCATGGATCGCAATGCCGATATCAATCTGCACATCCATATGCAGAAAGTGATCACCGACCGTATCCGCCCGGATGGTCAGCATGATCCTTACGGCGTCGCCGACGCGCGCAGGAAGGTCGACGCCATGCTCGGTCTGTTCGAGCAGGAGATTTCAGGCAAGACGTGGCTCGCCGGCGACGCCTTTACGCTCGCGGATTGTTCGGCCGCGCCGCCGCTGTTCTACTGCGATTTCGCGATCGAGCCGCTTGCTGACCGCTATCCCAATCTCGCGGCCTATCTCGGCCGATTGAAGCAGCGCCCGTCTTATGCACGGGCGCTCAAAGAGGCCGAGCCGTTCATGAACTGGGTGCCCCGGTAACCCTCAGCCCGCGCGCACCTTCACCTGCATCGCACCGACGCCGGAGATCGTCGCGTCTATGGTGTCGCCCGGTGTGAGCGGTCCGACGCCTTCCGGTGTGCCGGTGAGCAGTACGTCGCCCGGCATCAGCGTGTAGAACGACGAGGCGAATACGATCAGGTCGGCGATGCCGATGATCAGGTCTCGGGTATTTGCCTTCTGCCGCGTCTCGCCGTTGACGGTGAGATGCAGGTCGAGCGCGGACGGGTTCGCCACCTCGTCTGCGGTGATGAAATACGGACCGAGTGTCGTATAGGTGTCGATCGACTTGCGCAGGCTGCGCTCCTCGGGACCGCGCACCGTGGTGTCGAGGCCGATGCAATAGCCGGCGATGTGGCTCATCGCCTGCTCGCGCGTCACCTTGTTGGCACGCTTGCCGATCACGGCGGCGAGTTCGATCTCATGGTCGGTGCGGCGGTCGGGGTGGCGGATGGTGATGCCTTCGCCGGGGCCGACCACCGAGGAGGTCGCCTTGAGGAAAAGTCCGACGCGTTGAATCTCCGCTACCTTGTTCTGGTAGTGGATTTCCGGGTCCTGCTGCGCTTCCTCGAGATGCTTCTTGTAGTTCACCGGCGCGGCGACGACCTTGCCCGGATTGGCGATCGGCGCCAGCAGGGTCAGGTCTTTCAGCGCGTAGGACTTCGCGGTCTTGGCGGCCGTTGCGATCGGCCCAGCGAGCGAGGCAAGGTTCTCGATCATCATGTCAGTGCGCGGGAACGGGTAGCGCTGCGGCGCCAGCGTGTTCAGGGCGTCGGTGACATCGAGCACCTTGTCGCCCGTCACCAGACCGAGACGATCGTCAAACCGGCACAGCTTCATGAAAAACCCCCGCGAGATTGTCGCGGGGGTTTATATCAGCGGCCTCAGGCCGAGTATATCCGGGGATCAGGTGGGCCTGTGCCCCGGCGTCACCAGGTGTAGCGGGCGCCGCCGCTCAGCTGATGGCTCGCCGCGTTGGAGCGCAATTCGCCCTGATAGGCGACGAACAGCCGGAAGTTTTCCTGCGTCCATCCCGCGAACTTGACGCCGAATACGGCGGCGTCACGTCCCGGCTGCGCGCCGTTGACGATGAACGGCTGGTCGAGCAGCGCCGCCTGCGTCACCAGCGTGGTGTCGCGCCAGTCATGCGCCCAGCCGAGCTTGAACTCCGGCATCAACGTTGCGCCGTTGGCGAACCGCGTCTGCGTGCTCAGGGTCGCGCCAATCGTGGTCGTGACCTTCTCGAAATATTGCGACGGGAAGGCGAGGCCGAACGGCTGCTGCGTCTCGGTGTAGCTGTCGCGGCGGAAGCCCTGCCACGCCACATTGGCGAACGGCTTGATGGTGCCGGCGCCGAACGGGATGCGATAGCCGGCTTCCAGTGCCACGCCGCCGCCAAAGCCGTTGGCGTTGCCCTGCACCGGCGCAGGTGTCAGCAGCAGGTCGCGCGTGGTCTGGATGCGGCTCGGGCCGGCCGCGGCACGCAGGTCGATCACCGCTGCGCCCGGAGTCCAACTCGCATAGAGCGCTCCGGTGTAACTGTCGGAGGTGGCGCGCGCATTGCCCGAGGTGCTGATGGTGCGCGCGAAGCCGAAGGCCATGCCGCCGATCAGATCGGGTGCGAGCAGGCGGTCGGCGCCGACGGTGAAGCCGCCGCTGCGGCTGACGGCACCGGACAATCCTCCGTTGTCGTTCACGCTGCTCCAGCGGCCGAAGCCCTGTGCCCACACGCCCCAGCTATCCGGGGACGGCGTCACCGGAGTCAGGCTTGCGAAGGCCGCTTCGGCGCGGCTTGCCTGTGCGCTCATGGTGCGGCTGGCATAGGCAAAGGCGACCGATTGCGCGGTTGCTGTTTGAACATTGCCGGTGCCGCCGCTCAGGGCGTCCTGACGATCGGACACCGAGCCCATGAATCCCTGCATGCCGCTCATCGATGCGCTCGTCACCGCAGGCGTGCCCGGTGCGCCGAGCTCATGAACCGCCGTGCCGTATTCCGTGGCGCTGTTGAGGCCGTAGAGCGCATCATAGAGTGGCTTGGTGTCGGCTAACGGGATGCTTCCCGGCGCGCTGCGGAACTGATCGAGGATGCCGCTGATCCGGTTGTCGGTGGGATTGCCGCCGGACGACTGCGCCAGCGCGGCGAACGACACGGGGGTGACGTGCAGCGTGATCGCCGACGGTGAATAGATCAGGTCGAAGCGGCCGTTGGTCGGCAGGCCGTCTGCCGGCTGCGCAAGCGATGTGAAGGCGCCCGCCGTCTTCGCGCCATTGATCGCCTGCACGAAATCGAACCGTGACCCGATCGCCGGCATGTAGTTGCTCGGTGTACCGACGCTGTCGCGCAACACCGGCGTCAGCGCGCCGTTGGCCGTGAAGGTATGTCCCGCGCCGGTGACGACGATCTTGTCGAACGTGCCGGGGCCGCCGGGCACCACATACCAGCCGTCGATGTCGATGCGGGTGGTTGCGGTGGCGGTGAGTGCGACATTGCCGTTGAAGGTCAGCGTGCCGGCCGAATTGCCGACCGCCTGCGACGCGCTGGTGATCGAGCCGTTCGCCAGCAGGTCCTGCACATTCGCCATTTTGCCGGGCGACAGCAGGCCGGCGACGGTGGTGTCGCCGTTGATCAGGCCCATGCCGGCGAGCGCGCCGGTCGGGTTGACGATCAGTGCATTGCCGGTGCCGGTCACGCTCAGCGTGCCATCGACCGCTAGCGTGCCGGCGTTGACGGTGACATCGCCCGGCGCAGTGGTGCGGCCGGCGATGGTGAGAATGCCGTCACCGGCCTTGTTGAACGCGCCGGTCGTGGTGAGCGGCTGGCTCCAGTAGGTCGTGGTGTCGGCGGCGACAGTCTCGGTGTGATTGGCGGCGAGCGTGGTCGGGCCGTCGGTGGCGCGATCGAGTCGGATCAGACCGTGGCCGTAGATGGCATCGATGCCCGGCGTGCCGAGATCCTCGGTGGTCGAGAACAGCACCTGCGCCAGATCGCGCGCGGTATATCCCGGATAGGCCTGGATCAGCACAGCGATCGCGCCGGTCACCACCGGAGCGGCCATCGACGTGCCTTGCATGTAGTCGTATTTGCTGACCGGCACTGTCGAGAACACGCCGCCGTCGGCGCCGAGCTTCTGGTCGCCGCCGGGCGCCGCGACGCACCAGCTCGCGGTCACACCGCAATAGTTTGAATAATAGGCCGGCGCCTTGTTCTTTCCGACCGACATCACGCCGATGATCAGACCCTGCTGGTCGAGCAGCGACGAGAAATCGAGGCCAAGTCCGTGGTCGTCATAGACGTTGGTATTGGTGTGCTCCGGCCGCACGAATGGCAGGAGTGCGAGACCACTCGGGTTTTTGCCGGCGGTCGGATGATCGTCGCGATCATTGCCAGCGGCGGCGACGATGATCTTGTCGGCGGCAAGCGCGCGCTGTGCGGCGATGGCCTCGCTAAGATCGCTTCGATCCACGCTCCAGACCCGTTGCGGCTGCTCCGGGGCATTGGGCCCGAAGCTCGCATTCATCACCTTCACATTGGTCAAGGATGTGAAATAGTTGATGCCGTCCGCGAGCGGCGACGAGACCATATATTGCGCCAGATTGTTATCGGCGATGTAGGTGTCGAAGATCATGCGGATCGGCACGATCGATGCGTCGTAGGCGACGCCGCGGAAGTCCGACAGCGATGCATCGCGCTTGGCGCCGATGATGCCGGCCACATGGGTGCCGTGCGAGTCGCCGGTCCACTGAATGCCGGCGTAGTTCGGATTGTAGGTCTCGCCGTTGACGACCATGTTGGAATAGGCGCGCGTCAGGTCGAACTTGGTGGCGAGCGAGGGATGCGTCAGATCGAAGCCGGTATCGCCGACGGCAACGGCGACACCGCTGCCGGTGTAGCCGCGCCCGTTGGCGACGTCGGCCTTGATCATGTCGAGATGCCAGGTCTGGTTGCCTGCTGACGGCATGGTCGGCGGCGCGAAAGCGGTCGGCGCCATGGCCGATGCAGGCCCCGCTGCCGGACCGGTCGCCGCGAAGCTGCCGGTCGCCATCGCTCCGCGCGCATTAAGTGCGGCAACGCCGCGTGGCGACAGCCTTAGATCATGACCGGCGGTCAGCACGCCGAGATCGGCGGCCGTCGTCAGGTCGCGGGTGAGGCCGGGGCCGAGCGTGCGGGCGTGCGACAGCACGGCGTCGCGCTGGCCGGGATGCCGATGCGTCGCATCGAATACGCTCGCGAGCAGGCCGTTGCGGCCCTGGTGCAGGGACCAGTTCAGCGCTGCGGCGATCTCGGGATCGAGCGTGGACGCTTTGGCCGGGGAGTTGTTGTTACGCTTGGCGTGAGCCAGTGGGAACTTTTCTGTCGGCGGATCGGCGAGAGCCGGGACCTGCGATGTGAAGAGTATTCCCGCGCTGAGCGCTGTAGAACTCAGCAATAGCGCAACACCGCGCAAACCGTGCGCGTTCTTAATTCCCACGTCAGCCCCCACCGCATTGTTTTTATGCTGCGTCTATCTGACGCGATGCGAGCGTAATGACAATTTATTTTGACATAGTTTGCCTGCATGGCAGGCGCGACACTTGATCGCGCGAGAATCTTCTTGCGCTCGCGCGCGGCTCCCGGTCAGGGCGCGTTGAGCACTGCTTTGCACGCGGCTGGAAGATCGGCGAGCTTCAAATATTTCTGCGGCTTCGGCTTGGTGCCCGGCACCGGCGGCTTGCGCGGTTCGATCGCCTTGGTGAACCAGAATTTGAAATCGGCGTCTGCGCAGCCTTCGCCGCTGCCGACCGGCGGCTGCTTCTTGCACTCGTTCGCGCCCGGCGGACAGGCGAGACGCACATGGATGTGGTCGTGATGTCCGTACCACGGCCGCACCCTGGTCAGCCATGAGCGGTCGCCGGTGGCGGTGTCGCACATCTGCTTCTTGATCGCGGCATTCACCAGCACGCGCTCAACACCCGGCATCTGCGCGGCAGCCTTGATGAAGGCCATGTGCTGCGGCGTGTAGACCTTCGGATTGATGTGCTTCCAGTCCGACGCGACGAGATTGTTGGCGGCCATGTCCTCGCGCTGCTGCGCTGACAGGATCTCCTTCGGCATCGGGATGAACCAGATGTCGACGTCGAGACCGGTCTGGTGGCTGACATGGCCGGACACCGCCGGACCACCGCGCGGTTGCGCCATGTCACCGACGAGGATGCCGTCCCAGCCCGTCGCCTTGGCGGCGCGGTCGGAGAAATTCTTGATGAAGCGCACCAGTTGCGGCGTGCCCCAGTTACGGTTCCGCGACAGCCGCATCACCTGCCAGTGCGGACCGTTGACCGGCAGCGCAATGGCGCCCTGCAGGCAGCCCTTCGGATAATAGCCGATCGGCTCCGACGGTCCCTTGGTCGGCGTGCGCTTCGCCGCGAACATGTACTTCGCCGCATCTTCCAAGCCCGGCGGCGGCTTCGGCGCGTCGGCGAGCTTCGGCGTGATCGTCGGCGCAGCCGGGGTCTCGGTCGGCGAGGTTTCCTCCGGCGTTTCGGTGACCGGCGGTGATGCAGGCGCATTCGCCACGGCTGGTGGCGGTGCAGGCGTCGGAGCCGGCGGTGCCGCGGTGATGGGCGGCGGTGCCGGCGTCGCGGCCACAGGCGGCGGCGTCGGAGCGATCTGCGGTGGCGCGAGTTGCGGTGCTAGCGGCTGTGGCGCCGGCGGCGATGCCGGCTGCTGCTGCGCGACGACCGGCGGCGGTGAAGGCGGCTTCTGCTGAACAGGCGCGGGCGCCTGAGGCGCGACCTGCGGCGCAGCCTGTTGCGTCACTTGCGGTGATGGTGCCGGGAGCGGAGCCGGTTGTGCCGGTGTCTGCACCGGCGGCGACGCTGGCTTGGGCGCGACTTGGGGCGCCGTATGCTCGACGCTGACTTGCTCGTAATGGCGCATGACGGTGACACCGCCGGCTGCCACCGCGGTCACCATCAACGCCATGAAAGGACCGCGCGACAGCATGAGCAGCAGGTCTAGCGGACCGGCCGCGCCCTGTCAGGTTAAAACGGTATGACGGTTAAGTGGCGCGGCATTAATCGTGCTCTTTAACCGGTGTTAGCCATTTACCGTTTATCGCCACCGCACGCGTGAATGGGGGACGGAACTGATGCGGTTGTCGCTTCGCGGTTGCCACATGCCGGTCATGAGCCTGCTGCTGGCTGTGCTCGGATCGGGTTTGACCACAATGCCTGACGCGGCGGAATCGGCATCGATTCTTCAGGGCCCGGCGGCCGATGCGTTCTATGCGCCGCCGCCGTTCCCGAACGGGTCGCGCGGCACGGTGATCTGGAGCCGTCCGCTGGATGCTGCCGCCACCATGGCATTACCGAGCGCAGCGCGGAATCTGCTCGTTGTCTATCGCTCGACCGACGATCGCGGCCGCACGGTTCCCGTGTCCGGCACGGTAGCGATCCCGAAAGGTGAAGCGCCGCGCAGCGGCTGGCCGGTGATCACCTGGACGCACGGCACCACCGGTCTGTCGGCGATCTGCGCGCCGTCGCGCGACATGAAAGACGGACCGGAGCACGACTACATCGACACCATCCGCGCGCTGCTCGATGGTTTTGTGAGCAAGGGCTATGCCGTCGTCGCCAGCGACTATGTCGGCCTTGGCATCGCCGGATTCCATCCGTTCCTGCAAGGAGAGCCGACCGGCAGCAACGCGCTCGACATGTTGCGTGCCGGCCGTGTGGTCGAGCCGGCCATCGGCAAGCGCTATGTGGTGATGGGGCATTCGCAGGGCGGACAGGTCGACTTGTTCGCCGCGTCGCTCGGTCCGTCCTACGTGCCGGAGTTCAAGCTGCTCGGCAATGTCGCCTTCGCGCCGGGCTCGCAGATTGCCGGACGGCTCAATGCGGTGATGGCGTCAGCGAAGAACGAGCTGTCGCTGCCTTATGTGCTTTATACGATTCAATCCTATGCGACGACGGACCGTCGCATCGATCTGCGCCGCATCCTCACCGCCGAGGCGTTGCGGCACCTGCCTGATCTGCAGGTGCAGTGCATGAGCCACGCGCTGTCGCAGGGCTATTGGTCTACGGCGATCGCCAAGGATCAGTTCGTGACGAAGCCCGACACGCGCGCGTTCCGCACAGCGGCGGCACGCAACGAGCCGGGCCGGTTGCGGATCGCCGCGCCGACGCTGGTGGTGCAAGGCACGGCCGACGTGACCGTCTTCCCGCAGGGCACCGATACGCTGACGCGGCAACTCTGCGCGCGCGGCAATGCGGTACAGTACAAGACGATCGCGGGCGCTGATCACAACGGTTCGATGAAGCAGGGCGGCGATGCCGCGCGCGCCTTCATCGACGCGCGATTTGCCGGTGCGAAAGCTCAGAGCGATTGCAAGGCATTGCCGAAGGCAGGGCAGTAATTGCGACGGGGCGTCAGACGTCGACGTTCAATGCGGCCATAGTCTGACGCAAAGCGTCAGACGTCCACCTTCAATGCGGCAATGAAGGCTTCCTGCGGAATATCGACCTTGCCGTATTGCCGCATCTTCTTCTTGCCTTCCTTCTGCTTGTCCAGAAGCTTGCGCTTACGGGACACGTCGCCGCCATAGCACTTGGCAGTCACGTCCTTGCGCAGCGCGCGCACCGTCTCGCGGGCGATGATCTTGCCGCCAATGGCGGCCTGGATCGGCACCTGGAACATGTGCGGCGGGATCAGCTCCTTCAGCTTCTCCACCATGGCGCGGCCGCGCTGCTCGGCGCGCGAGCGGTGCACCAGCATCGACAGCGCGTCGACCGGCTCGGCGTTGACCAGGATCTGCATCTTGACGAGGTCGGACGCGCGATAGTCGGTGAGGTGATAGTCGAACGAGGCGTAGCCGCGCGACACCGACTTCAGCCGGTCGTAGAAGTCGAACACCACTTCGTTGAGCGGCAGCGCGTATTTCGCCATGGCGCGCGAGCCGACATAGGTGAGTTCGAGCTGCTCGCCGCGGCGGTCCTGGCACAGCTTGAGCACCGAGCCGAGATATTCGTCGGGCGTCAGGATCGTCGCCTCGATCCACGGCTCCTGAATCTCGAGGATCTGCATCACATCCGGCATGTCGACCGGATTGTGGATTTCGATGTGCGAGCCGTCGCGCAGCGCCATCTTGTAGATCACCGACGGCGCGGTGGCGATCAGATCGAGATTGAATTCGCGCTCCAGCCGCTCCTGGATGATTTCCAAGTGCAACAGGCCGAGGAAGCCGCAGCGGAAGCCGAAGCCGAGCGCGGCGGACGATTCCATCTCGAACGAGAAGCTGGCGTCGTTGAGCCGCAGCTTGCCCATCGCCGCGCGCAGGTCTTCGAATGCCGCGGCATCCACCGGGAACAGGCCGCAGAACACGACCGGCACGGCAGGGCGGAAACCGGACAGCGCCTCCGCCACCGGCTTCTTCTCGTCGGTGATGGTGTCGCCGACGCGGGTGTCCGCCACTTCCTTGATCGAGGCGGTGAGCATGCCGACTTCGCCGGGGCCGAGCTCGGCCACCTGCGTCAGCTTCGGCGTGAACACGCCGACGCGATCCACTTCGTAAGTGGCGTCGGTGCCCATCATCAGGATGCGCTGGCCCTTCTTCAGGGTACCGTCGACCACGCGCACCAGCACGACGACGCCGAGATAGGCGTCGTACCAGCTATCGACCAGCAGCGCCTTGAGCGGCGCATCGCGGTCGCCCTTCGGCGGCGGCAGGCGGGTGACGATCGCTTCCAGCACGTCGCCGATGCCGATGCCGGTCTTGGCCGAGATCATCACTGCGTCGGAAGCGTCGAGGCCGATCACGTCCTCGATCTGCTGCTTGATCTTGTCCGGCTCGGCAGCCGGCAGGTCGATCTTGTTGAGGACCGGGACGATCTCGTGGCCGTTATCGAGCGCCTGATAGACGTTGGCGAGGGTCTGCGCCTCGACGCCTTGCGAGGCGTCGACCACCAGCAGCGAGCCTTCGCAGGCGGCCAGCGACCGCGACACTTCGTAGGCGAAGTCGACGTGGCCGGGCGTGTCCATCAGGTTGAGGATGTAGGTCTTGCCGTCCTTCGCCTTGTAATTCAGGCGAACGGTCTGCGCCTTGATGGTGATGCCGCGCTCGCGCTCGATATCCATATTGTCGAGCACCTGCTCCTTGCCGGCCATTTCGCGCGCATCGAGGCCGCCGGTCTGCTGGATCAGCCGGTCGGCGAGCGTCGATTTGCCATGGTCGATATGCGCGACGATGGAGAAGTTGCGGATGTTGTCGATCGGGGCGGTCGTCATGCGGCGCGGGATAACATTGGCGTTGAAGGGCTTCAAGCTGCGCCTGCGGAGACAGGCGCCGGCCGGGATTTTGCTCCCCAGACAAGGCGGAAAAGTGGGGTGCCCGAAGGCCCTCTCCTGCGTGTGGAGGGGTCGCGGGAGCGAGGCTCCCGCCGTGGACGCCCCGGACCGGCCGTGTCATGAACCCGCCATGACTGGTTCCGGGCCTTCTCGTTCCAAGCCTTCCCGCGCGATCGACACGCTGGGCGGCCGCCTGCGCGCGGCGCTGGCCGATCCGCTCCATGGCGACCAGCGCAATGACCGGAATATGGCGCTGGCGCTCGGCCTCTACACCCTGCTCTGGGCGCTCTACGGCGTGCTCGCCAAGGCCGGACAGGATGTGCACCCGGATATGGCGGAGCTCGTCACCTGGGCACGCGAGCCGGCGCTCGGCTATTTCAAACATCCGCCGCTGGCCGCCTGGCTGGTGGCCGGCTGGTTCCGGATCTTTCCGGTCGCCGACTGGTCCTATTATCTGCTGGCGGCGGCGATGCCGTCGCTGGCGTTGTGGATCATCTGGCGGATGAGCGCCGATTATCTCGACATCGAAAAGCGCATCCTCGGCGTCGCGCTGCTGACATTGACGCCGTTCTTCGGCGTTCTGGCGCTGAAGTTCAACGTCAACACCATACTGCTGCCGCTCTGGGCGGCCACCGCGTTTGCGTTCCTGCGTGCCTTCGAGCGGCGTAGCCTGCTGTGGGCGGCGCTCGCCGGTCTCTGCGCGGCCGGCGCGATGCTCGGCAAATACTGGTCGATGTTTCTCGTCGCCGGACTGGTGCTGGCGGCGTTGATCGACCGCCGCCGCTGGTCGTTCCTGCTGTCGCCGGTGGCGTGGATCATCGTCATCGTCGGCGCGGCTGTGCTGGCGCCGCATGTCGTCTGGCTGGTGCAGAACGATTATCCGCCGTTCCGGTATGTCGAGGCTGCGCATGCGCCGGCGACCTTGTTCGCCTCCGCGCGCAGCGCCGTGACTTATCTGCTCGGCTCCGCCGGTTATGTGGCGTTGCCGGTCATTCTCGTTCTGCTCGCGGCGCGACCCGATCGCGCCACTGTGCATGACATGCTGTGGCCGCAGGACGCGGCGCGGCGGCTCGCGGCGCGCGCATTCTGGCTGCCGCTGGTGCTGCCGGTATTCGGTGCGCTGGCGTTTGCCGTCGAGGTGACGTCGCTCTGGAGCATGTCGGCCTTTGCGCTGCTGCCGGTGGTGCTGCTATCGCCGCCCCAACTGACGCTGCCGGGGATTGCGATCGATCGCATCCTGACGATTGTCATCGTCATTCCCGTGCTGATGACGCTCGCCGCGCCGGTGATCGCCATCGTCATCCAGCGAAACGGCCTGCCGCCGGACCAGACGCAAGGCAGCCTCGTCGCGCCTTGGGTCGAAGCGACATGGCGTTCGCGCGTCGGTGCACCGCTGCGCATCGTCGGTGGCGACAATGCCTATGGCACGGCGTTCTATCTCGCCGACCGGCCGACGGCGTTTCCCAATTTCAACAAGACCGAAGCGATCTGGATGGATGAAGCGCGCGTCATGCGCGACGGCATGGCGATGGTCTGCCGCGACAGCAATGCCACCTGCGTGGCGGAAGCGCAGCGCCGCGCGACAGCCGATCCGCGCGGCGGCGCGTCGGTCGATGTCACAGTGGCGCGTACGCTCGCCGGACATTCCGAAGAGGCGCAGCGCTATCGCATCTGGGTGTTGCCGCCGAAGTGAGAGGGCGTTCGCGTTGCGCTACAGCGACGGCTGATGGCGGATGATGACCTTGGCGCCGACATCGACGCGATTATAGAGATCGATCACGTCGTCATTCACCAGCCGGAAGCAGCCTGACGACACCGCGCTGCCGATGGTCTCCGGCTGATTGGTGCCGTGGATGCGGTAGATCGTCGTGCCGAGATACATGGCGCGCGCGCCCATCGGATTACCGGGGCCGCCGGCCATGAAGCGCGGCAGATAAGGCTGTCGCGCGATCATTTCGGACGGCGGCGTCCAGTCCGGCCATTCCGCCTTGCGCGAGATTTTCATCAGGCCGGCCCACTGGAAGCCTTCGCGGCCGACGCCGATGCCATAGCGGAGCGCGCGCGTCGACGACTGGATGAGATAAAGAAAGCGTGTCTCGGTATCGACGATGATCGTGCCTGGGGTCTCGGTGTTGCGGAAGAACACCGGCTGGCGGCGATAGGCGGGATCGAGGCCTTCCTCGCCGGCAGGCGGAACGAGACCCGGCTGATCGTCGATATGCATTTCGCCCGGGCGCCACTGCGCGCCGGCATGACTGGATGCCAAGACAGGGGAGGCAACGATCAGACTCAGCAGCAGGGCAGTCGAGGACAGGCGCATGTGGTCATTCCAGGCGGGACCGATTTATTCTCACTTAATGCGGCGTGAGTTGGCAACCGTGCCAGAGGCACGGGAATACCGGCATTGCTGTTTCGCAGGTTTATGCGGCGAGAAAATCGCGGGCTAGTTGCAGGTCACGCACCAGGAGTTCGAAGGCCGCGGCTTTGGCCTAGGCATCGGGCATCCGCAGCAGCGCCGATGGGTGCGTGGTGATGATCGCGGCGGTGCCATCGTCGAGATGATGCACGCGGCCACGCATTTTTCCGATTGTCACCGTACGGCCAAACAGGCTGCGGCCCGCGGTGGCGCCAAGCGCCGCGATCAGCCGCGGTTTGACGAGCGAGCGTTCGAAATCGTTCCACCACTTGCAGCGGTCAATCTCGTGCGCATTGGGTTTTTGGTGAAGGCGGCGTTTCCCGCGCGGCACGAATTTGAAGTGTTTCACCGCGTTGGTGACGAACACCTGCTTGCGGGCGATGCCGGCCTCGGCGATGGCGCGGTCGAGCATTTGTCCGGCCGGACCAACGAACGGATGTCCGGCGAGATCTTCGCGGTCGCCCGGCTGCTCGCCGACCAGCATCAGCGGCGCATGCGCCGGTCCTTCGCCCGGCACCACCTGGGTGGCGTTCCGGTAGAGCGGGCAACGGGTGCAGGCAGCCTCGGCTTCCCGCAGTTTCCGCAGGGAGCGGATGTCGGGGGTGACCTCGTCTGAAGAGGGGGCCGCAGGCATGGTCGGTCCGATCTCGGGAGTGCTTCTAGACACAATCGGCCACCCTCGGAGGGCGTTCCGTCCGAGGTTTAATCCGGGTGCCGTGCTGCACTTATGCTGCGGCCCCGCTGCAGCATGTTGCGCAATGATGCCGGTGGGCGCGGGATATGCTGCGGCGTATCGATTTTATGCTGCGCGGTAAGTCTATGATTTTCCGCTCATTTTTCATTTACTTGACTCCTGGGCACAGCTCCGGAATCATGAGAACATATCATGAACAGGATAAGTGCGGTGTTTGCTGGCAAACCAGCCACCCTTCGCCGTCTGCGACAGGAAGTGGCCAGGATCGAGGGAGTGCCGACGGCTTTGGAAACGGGGGACCGGATCCGGCCGCTTGGCATCGTCGCTATCGACACGGTGTTGCAGGGCGGGCTGATGCCGGCCGCCTTGCACGAGATCGTGCCGGAGCGGATGCCCGATCTCGGCGCCGCTTGCGGTTTTGCCGCCGCGCTGGCCGCCCGGTCGGAGCCGGCAAGAGGCAAGAGACGGCGCGAAGTCCTCTGGATCCAGACCGATTTTGCGACGCTCGAAAGCGGCCGCCCCTATGGACCGGGCTATGACCTGTTCGGCCTGCCGACCCGACGGCTGCTGGTCCTGACGGTGCCGCGGCCGGTCGATCTCCTCTGGGCGATGGAGGAGGCGTTGCGCAGCCGGGCGCTCGCCGCCGTGATCGGTGAACTGTCGCAGGACGGTGCGGCCGCCGACCTCACCGCGACCCGCCGGCTGACGCTTGCCGCGCGCGAGGGCGACAGCCTCGGCCTGCTGCTGCGCCACCAACCATCATCGCTGACGAGTTCGGCCGAGACGCGCTGGCAAGTGGCTGCGGCGCCCAGCCGGCCGGACCGGTTCGGCGGTCTTGGCCGCACCGCTTTCGCTTTGTCTCTCACCAAGAACCGCCGCGGCCCAACCGGCCGCTGGCACGTCGCATGGGATCATCATGAGTGCGCTTTCTCGGCGCTATCTCTCGGTGTGGTTGCGGCGGCTGTCGACCGATCGGATCGAACGCCGCTCGTCCGCGCCGGGTGACGCGCCGCTCATCGTCGTCGAACCGGTTAAAGGCGCGCTACGCATCGCCACGCTGAACGATGCCGCGGCGTCGCTCGGCCTGACGCCGGGCCTGCCGCTCGCCGATGCGCGGGCGCGCTACACCGCGCTGCAGGTGGCGCAGGCAGAGCCCGAGGCCGACCGCGCTTTGCTGGTGGCGGTCGCCGACTGGTGCGATCGCTACACGCCGCTGGTCGGCCTCGACGCAGCAGGAGACGGTTTGCTGCTCGACATCACCGGTTGCGCGCATCTGTTCGGCGGCGAACGGGCGATGGCACGCGACATGATCCTGCGGCTGACACGGCAAGGGTTGCACGCGCGCATCGGCATCGCCGGCACGGTCGGCTGCGCATGCGCGATTGCGCGGCATCACAAGGGAGGAATTGTCAGGCCCGGTGATGAAACCGCGACGCTCGCGCCGCTGCCGCCACTCGCGCTGCGCATCGATCCGGAGATCGCGCGGCTTCTGGCACAGGCCGGCCTGCGCCGGATCGCCGATCTGGCAACGCGGTCGCGCGCGCCGCTCGCCGATGCGCGGGCGCGCTACACCGCG
>JBQCFU010000111.1:0-13975 GCA_051958775.1 Pseudolabrys sp. | reverse complement strand
TCGACCTCGGCCATATCGGCCGCTCGCCGGCGCGCTTCGACTTCGCCAAGCTCGAGAACCTCAACGGCCTCTATATGCGCAACACGCCGGACGCCGAACTGGTGGACGAGTTGCACCGGCTGCTGCCCCACATCGCGGGCGGCAATGCGCTTGCGGCGAAATGGAGCCCGGCGCTGCGCGATCAGCTCATCGCGGCGATGCCGGGGCTGAAGGAGCGCGCCAAGACCCTGCTCGACCTGTTCGAGGGAACGCGTTTCATCTGGGCCTCGCTGCCGCTCGATCTCGACGACAAGGCCAGGGCGATCCTGACCGCCGAGGCGCGGACCGTGATCGCGGAAATCCTGCCGTCCTTCGAAGCCAATGCCGACTGGACCGCGGGAACGACCGAGGCGGCGGTGCGCAGCTTCGCCGAACAGAAGGGTCTCAAGCTCGGCGCCATCGCCCAGCCGCTGCGGGCGGCGCTCACCGGGCGCACCACCTCGCCGCCCATTTTCGACGTGCTGGTCGTCCTCGGAAAGAACGAGAGTCTCGCGCGGTTGCGCCAGCAAGCCGGCTGACCACCCTGCTTTTTACCCACAAGGGATGCAAAACCCCTTGATGTTGCATGCCTATTTCGCAGGCAGCAGCCCCTCTGGCACATCTTGCAGCATGCCCATGGATGGGTTACGCCACAGCGCAAAGTGAGGGCCGCACCATGGATGCCAAGACGACCAATAACAAATCCTCGACGCTGACCGTCGGCAACAAGAACTACGATTTCCCGGTCTACGAGGGAACGATCGGCCCGGATGTCGTCGACATCTCCAAGCTGTACGGCCAGGCCGGCATCTTCACCTACGATCCGGGCTTCACCTCGACCGCGAGCTGCGAGTCGAAGATCACCTATATCGACGGCGACGAAGGCGTCCTCCTTTATCGCGGCTATCCGATCGAGCAGCTCGCCGAGCACGGCGACTTCCTCGAGACCTGCTATCTGCTGCTGTACGGGGAGCTGCCGACCCCGACCCAGAAGTCGGACTTCGATTACCGCGTCACGCGCCACACCATGGTGCATGAGCAGATGAGCCGCTTCCTCCAGGGCTTCCGCCGCGACGCGCACCCGATGGCGGTGATGTGCGGCTCGGTCGGCGCGCTGGCGGCGTTCTATCACGACTCGACCGACATCTCGGATCCGCAGCAGCGCATGATCGCGTCGATCCGCATGATCGCGAAGATGCCGACGCTCGCGGCGATGGCCTACAAGTACAATGTCGGCCAGCCGTTCGTTTATCCGAAGAACGACCTCGACTACGCCTCGAACTTCCTGCGCATGTGCTACGCCGTGCCGTGCGAGGAGTATAAGCCAAATCCGGTCCTCGCCCGTGCGATGGACCGCATCTTCATCCTGCATGCCGACCACGAGCAGAACGCCTCGACCTCGACGGTACGTCTGTCGGGTTCGTCGGGCGCCAACCCGTTCGCCTGCATCGCCGCCGGCATCGCCTGCCTGTGGGGCCCCGCGCATGGCGGCGCCAACGAAGCGGCGCTGAAGATGCTCGGCGAGATCGGCTCGGTCGATCGCATCCCGGAATTCATCAAGCGCGCGAAGGACAAGAACGATCCGTTCCGCCTGATGGGCTTCGGCCATCGCGTCTACAAGAACTACGATCCGCGCGCCAAGATCATGCAGAAGACCTGCCACGAGGTCTTGAGCGAACTCGGCATCAAGGACGATCCGCTGCTCGACGTCGCGCTGGAGCTCGAGAAGATCGCGCTGCATGACGACTACTTCGTCGAGAAGAAGCTCTATCCGAACATCGACTTCTATTCAGGCATCACCCTCAAGGCGATGGGCTTCCCGGTCAGCATGTTCACCGTGCTGTTCGCCGTGGCGCGCACTGTCGGCTGGATCGCCCAGTGGAAGGAAATGATTGAGGACCCGAGCCAGAAGATCGGCCGTCCGCGCCAGCTCTATACCGGCGCGACGCAGCGCGATTACATCCCGGTCTCGCGCCGCAAGTAAGCAGCGACACTTTCGAAACGAAAAAAGCCCCGGCCTTGCGCCGGGGCTTTTGTTTGCTGAAAGCTGCAACGCCGGCTATCGCACCAGCGCGATGCCGGGCGTTTCCATCACCATGGTCTGCATGTCGACATGCGGGAAATTCCGACGCTTGTTCTCGCCGCTGCGGTAAGCGTGCTCGCGAATAAGACCGGCGGCGCGCGTCGCCTGCCCTTGCTCCAGCGCTTCGACGATCCGTCGATGATCGTCCTGCGCCACGGTCAACTGCCGCAGCAGTAGTTCCGGCTCGGCCACGTTGAAGATCGTGTCGCGCGGCGCGGACATCGGCACCAGATTGACCTGGTGATAGGCGGCAGCGAGCGGGCGCATGCCGCAGGCGGCAACCAGCGCATGATGGAAATCGTCGTTGAGCGCACACCAGGCACGGCGGCGTTCGACATCGAACACACCGCCCGACAGGATCGCATCGCCACGCGCGACGGCGTCGCGCAACGCTTCGCGTGATGCATCGCTCAGACCGCGTTCGACAATGGCGCGGGCGGCGACCGCTTCGAGTTCGCCGCGCACCTCGATCGCCTCGACTACCTCGGCAAGACTGACACTGCGCACGCGGAAGCCGCGACGCGGCAACCGCACCAGTAGACCGTCGCGCTCCAGCGCCGCCATGGCGAGCCGCGCCGGCGTGCGCGAGACCGCGAGCAGTTCGGCGACCCGCGCCTCCGGCAGCTTCTCGTCGAGCGGGAACGTGCCGGTTAGCACCAGATGGCGCAGCCGCTCGGTCGCCCGGTCGAGCTGCGAATCGGCGGAGGCATCGTCTTCCTCCGCTTCAAATTGCATGCCGTTTTGCCCTGAAAAGGCACTATCAGGCATTACACGCTTGACGTTTCGAGTATTTTGCATGCACTTTTAGTTCTAGCTGTATTGTCACGCGGGAGCAAACCGATGTTGCAACAAGCCGGCCGCCCGGGTCTTCCCACCTCGTTTCCCCGCTTCGAGACCCCGCCGCTGATCGGCTCTCGCAAGCCGCGCTGCCCGCCCTACACCACGGTATCGAGCGTCGACCAGCTGATGCCGTATCTCGATGTGGTGGCGCGGCGTCCATACAATCAGGGTCTGCACGCCTGCTGGGATCTGAAAGCCGGCGAGCGCATCCAGCTGCGCGTCGACAACTGGCACGATCCGCTGGTGATCGAAGCATGCAAGCGCATTCTCGAAAAATACGGCTGCAAATACGAGCTGCTGTACGTCGACAAGGGGCCGGTGCGACAATGGACCGGCGCCGACGAAGTCGAATACTACCTTTATCGCACCAAGGAACTGGCCGAGTGGATGGACCAGTGGGATGTGATGTCCAAGGAGGGCAAGTTCGACAAGCTGTTGTGGGGTTACGGCGGACCGGTGTTGGTCGACACCCACATGAAGATCCAGCGGATGCCGTTCATCACGCCGGAAATCCTCGCCTCGCCGGCACATCTAATGCCGTACGAACTCCTGCATGCGATCGATCAATGGACCTGGAAGCGCATGCTCACGGCGAAGCGCGTGCGCATCACCGATCCCGAAGGCACCGACGTCGAATACACCAATCACGACGGCTATTACGATCGCAAGCGTGAGTTCCTCAATCCCGATCTCGTGCATGACACCTGGACCGGTAACGAAGGATTCGGCCGCACTTATCTGCCGGGTCATGTGCTCGGCAAGCCGTGGGTCTATCTCGCCGGCAAGGAAGACGGCAACGGCGTGATCGCGGGCACCACCAATCACATTTCGCCGGTGGACTGGACACAGCTTGTCATCGAAGGCAGCCGCATCGTCGAGATCAATGCCGGCGGCGAGTTCGGCGAGAAACTGCGCAAGCTGAAGGCGGAGACCGATCATCTCTCCTATCCGGGTTTCCCCGGCAAAGGATTGTTCTACTGGTGGGAAGCATCGATCGGCACCAATCCGCACATTCACCGGCCACGGCTCGGCTTCCCGTCCGGCTGGATCAATTGCCTCTACGAGCGCGTACGCTCCGGCGTGATCCATATCGGCTTCGGCACCATCATCTCCAGCATGAACGAGCGGCGCGCAGCGAAGGCCGGCTTGCCGGTCGGCCATTGGCATCTGCATCTCTATTTCCCGACGGTACGGCTCGAGCGCGAGGGCGACAACGAGACACTGATCGAGAATGGGCGTCTGCTGGCGCTCGACGATCCGGAAATCCGCAAGCTCGCCGACAAGCACGGCGGCGCAGACCTCTGGCTGCAGGAAAGCTGGATCCCGGCGGTGCCCGGCGTGAACATGGCGGGCGACTATTGGGAGCACTATGCCAAGGACCCGATGAAATGGGTCAATGCCGAGCTCACCATCTGCCGCGAATTCCACCACCTGTTCATGCCGATGGTCGGCGGCGATCCGAGTGCATGCCATGACAAATATGGCGTGTGGGGCGGCTGACTGGGCGCACATGCGATCGCAGCCGGGCAAATGCCGCAGCCGATCGCGCATGCGCATGGCCATACGCATAATGGCAGTTGCTGCGGCGGCCACTGAGCCGCAATTCTCTGACACGGCCCGCCGCGCGCAACGACGCGGCGGTTTTCAACGACAAAACGACAGCGGGGAAACGATGCGACAGACTCTGCGGGCGCTGTGCGCCCTGTTGGCCGGTGTGTTCGTGTTCACCGGGACGACGCTACAACCGGCTGCGGCCGCCTATCCCGACAAGCCGATCCGCGTGATTGTGCCGTTTCCAGCCGGCGGTGGCGGCGACATCCTCGCCCGCGCGGTGCTCAACAAGATCGCCGAACAGACCGGCTGGACCTTGGTGATCGAAAATCGTGCCGGCGCCGGCGGCAATATCGGTACCGAAGCCGCGGCACGCTCGACTCCGGACGGCTATACGCTCAACTACGGCACCAACGGCACGCATGGCATCAACCAGACGCTGTACAAGCGCCCCGGATTCGACGCGATCAAGGATTTCGAGCCGATCTCGCGCTTCACGCAGATCGCGCTGCTGGTCGTGGTCAATCCGTCGATGCCGGTGAAGACCGCGCAGGACCTGCTCGCTTATCTGAAAGCCAATCCCGGCAAGGTGAACATCGCCTCGGCAGGCAACGGCACCACTTCGCACCTGGCGCAGGAGATGTTCCGCACCGCGACCGGCGTGAATTATGTGCACGTCCCCTATCGCGGCGGCGGGCCGGCCAAGATCGACCTGCTCGCAGGACAGGTGCAGATGATGATCGAGATCATGCCAAGCGTGTTCGGCAATGTGCAGCAGGGCCAATTGCGCGGACTCGCCGTGACCACGGCGAAACGCTGGCCGCTCGCTCCGGATATCCCGACCGTGGCCGAAACGATCGTGCCAGGTTTCGAAGTGACCGCGTGGGACGGTTTGTTCGCGCCGAAGGGCACGCCGCGCGAAGTGATCGACACCTGGAACGCGGCGGCGCGCAAGGCGCTCACCGATCCCGGGCTGCGCGACGATCTTCTCAGGAAAGGCGCCGAACCTGCGCCGACATCGCCCAAGGAATTCGCCGACTTCATCGCCACCGAATTGCCCCGCTGGGGCAAAGCGGTCGAGCAGTCGGGCGCGAAGATCGATTAGGCCGGAGAAATCCGATGGCTGGGCTCAGGCCGCTTTGGCGGCCGCTGCCGCGCCGTCATAAGCCCAGGTGACATAGGCGCCGCCCCACGTGAAGCCGCCGCCGAATGCGGCGAACATCAGCCGGTCGCCTTCCTTGAGCTTGCTCTCGTAATCCCACAGGCACAGCGGGATCGTCGCTGCGGTGGTGTTGCCGTATTTCTGGATGGTGAGCATCACCTTGTCCATCGGCAGGCCGATCTTCTGCGCGGTGGTTTCGATGATGCGGATATTGGCCTGGTGCGGCACCACCCAGTCGATCATCTCGCCGCGCAGATTGTTGCGCGACATGATCTCGTGGGTGACTTCCGCCATGCGCGAGACCGCGAATTTATAGACGTGGTTGCCCTCCTGGTAGACGGAGTGCAGACGCTTCGCGACCGTCTCGGCGGTAGGCGGCATGCGGCTGCCACCGGCCTTCTGGTGCAGATGCTTCATGCCGGCGCCGTCGGAGCGCACCACCGTATCGAGGATGCCGTAGCCGTTGGTGCTCCGCTCCAGCAATACGGCGGCAGCGCCGTCGCCAAACAGCACGCAGGTGGCGCGGTCCGTGTAATCGACGATCGCCGACATCTTGTCGGCGCCAACGACAACGACCTTCTTGTAAGTGCCGGCGGCGATGAACTGACGGCCGACCGTCAGCGCATAGATGAAGCCGGAGCACGCCGCCGAAACGTCGAACGAGCCGATCTCGCGGATGCCGACCATGTCACAGATCAGATTGGCCGTGCATGGATGCACGAAATCGGGCGTGGTGGTGGCGCAGATCAACAGCTCCACCTCGGACGGATCGGTACCGGTTTTCTTCAGGAGGCCGCGAACGGCCTCGGCGCCCATATGCGAGGTGCCTTTGCCCTCGCCCTTGAGGATATGCCGCTCCCTGATGCCCGTCCGCTCGGTGATCCAGGCGTCAGTGGTGTCCACCATCTGCGCCAGTTGCGCATTGGTGAGGACATCGGGCGGAACATAGCCGTGAACACCGGTGATCGCGGCGATCGGCGGGAGGGAAACTGGCAAACGATCTATCCGGTTGATGTGATTGGTATCTTACGCGCGACTCGACGCTTGCGCCACCCTCGTTCGGCGGGGCTGATGCGCGTCGACCAGCTCCAGCACGCGCGCGGCGGCGCTGCGGCTCGGCGACAGGGTTCCGATCTGCATGATCGTATCGAGCCGCGCGAAGGCCGCGAGCTGCGCCTGTCGCTCCGGCGTCTCCTGCAGCAACGGCAGCAGCGCGGCGGCAAGCTTCTCCGAGGTGCATTCACCCTGCAGCAACTCCGGCACCGCGCGCTCGCCCAGCACCAGATTGGCAAGGATGAAAGACGAGGTCCGGATCATCAGCCGGGCAACCATCTCCTCAAGCCGCGGCACCTTATAGGCGGCGACCATAGGCACCCCCGCGACCGCGAGCTCCAGCGTCCCGGTGCCGGACTTCACCAGCGCTGCTCGGGCAGTCCGCATCGCCTCGTTCTTCTCACCAGATTCAACCAAAACGCGTACCGGAACCGGCCAGGTTGCAGTCACTGCACGCACCCGCCGGGCCAGATGCGGCACGGCGAGCACTGCCACGTCGAGGTCCGGGATCGGCCGCTGCAGCCGCGTCACGGTCTCGCCGAACACCGGCAGCATGAAATTCAACTCGCCGGAGCGGCTCCCGGGCATCACCAGCAGCAGCGGCGGCTTCGCATTGCGCCGGGCCGCGTCAGCGGCATCGGGGCGGATATCGGCGACCCGGTCGGCGATCGGATGGCCGACGAAGCTCGCCGGCGGGCCACGGAGCTCCTCCAGCGCCTTGGGCTCGAACGGCAGAAGCGCTAGCACATGGTCGACATAGCGACGCATCGCTCGCGCCCGCCAAGGCCGCCACGCCCACACCGAGGGCGAGACATAGTCGACGATCAACATCTGCGGCGCATGGGCACGTACGCGGCGCGCGACGCGATGGGTGAATTCCGGGCTGTCGATGATGACGAGCACATCTGGCTGCGCCGCAATGGCCGCGTCGGCGGTCTCGCGAATCCGCCGCAGCAGTTGCGGCAGCCGGCGCGGGATCGAGGTAATACCGACGATCGCAAGATCGCCGAGCGGAAACAGGCTCTGCAGCCCGGCGGCGGCCCTGTCATGGCCGCCGACGCCGGAGAAGCGCACCGCGCCGCCGGTCGCTTCGCGCAACGCCCGCATCAGTGCGCCGCCGAGCCGGTCGCCCGACTCCTCGCCGGCGACCAGAAACACATGCAACGGCCTATCGCTCACGGCACCGATCCGGAGGCCGGCGCTACGCCGACGGCGAACACACCGTGCCGATCAGCCGCAGTCACGACGTCGTCGGGGTCGGCCATCACCGTTTCGCCGGCGACCACGGCGAGGCCGGCGAGGCCGGCTTTCGCCACGCCCTCGATGGTGCACGGACCAATCGACGGCAAATCGAACCGGCGATCCTGCTGCGGCTTCGGCGCCTTCACCAGCACGCCGGTGCCGAGCGGCACGCGGATGCGGCCGTTGGCGCGCCGTTGCGCGATCCGCGCCAGCAATTCGTCGGTGCCTTCGACAGCCTCGACGCCAAGCACCTGATTGTGGGCGACGACAACCGCCTGTCCGGTATCGAAGCGACCATTCACGGCGAGGAAGTCCAGCGCCTTGGCAATGTCGGCACGGTCATCGGAGCCCGGCGCAACGCGGCCGAGCACGCCCTCCGGCACCAGAATTTCAGGCGCAACCTCGTGCGCTCCAAGCGGCCGCAGGCCCGCCTCTTCCATCACCTTGCCCATGGACGTCAGCAGCTTGTCGTCGCCGCCGCGAAACGCACGGATGATGGTCGGCAGCATCGTCAGCATGCCGAGATCGAAGCGCATGTCGCGCCAGCCCGGCCGCACCAGCGAGCCGATGAACACCACGTCGCGGCAACTCTCGTCAGCGAGCAGACGGCGGAAGCGGCCGAACTGCCCGAGCTTGATCCAGTGATGCGGATATGCGGCAAGTCGCGCCGGATCGACCTGTCCTTGAAGCGGATACAGGACTGCGCGACGGCCGCGCCCGATCACCGCATCGGCGACGGCAAACGGCAGCGAACCTCCACCGCAGACAATAGCCAGCGGGTCCGACGCTTGTGGACCTTGAGCGGGCGGTGCTTGCCGCGGCGCGCTCATTCGTCCTCGTCCGGCGCGGTCCCTTCGCGACCAGCCAAGTCACGACCAGACTTGCGGCCCGGCTTCATCAACGGCCGGCGATTGGAGCCGCGCAGAAATGCCGCGATCTTGCCGGCCACGGGATCGTCGCCATAGGTCGCGATCACCTCGTCGATGCGCGCCTGCATCGGCCCTTCACCGGAGAACAGCAGCCGATACACCGCACGCACGCGATGCATGTCCGCGCGCGAAAACCCGCGCCGTTTCAAGCCGACGACATTGAGACCGCCGAGATAACCGCGATGACCGAACACCAGCGCAAACGGCAGCACATCGGCGGCAACACCGCCGACACCGGACACCATCACACCCTCGCCGATCCGGGTGAACTGATGCACCGCCGACCCACCGCCCATGAAGGTATTGTCGCCGACTTCCACATGACCACCGAGCAGCGCATTGTTGGCAAGCGTCACCTGCGAGCCGACGATGCAATCATGGCCGACATGGGAGCCGACCATGAACATGCAGCCGTCGCCGACGCGTGTCAGTCCGCCGCCCGACTCTGTGCCGATATTCATCGTCACGTGTTCGCGGATATCGCAATTGTCGCCGATCTCAAGCCGCGTCGGCCCACCCTTGTAGCTGGTGGATTGCGGCGGCGAACCGAGCGAGGCGAACGGCTGGATCTTCGCACCAGCGCCAATCGTGGTGTGGCCGGCGATGTGCACATGCGCCTCGAGGCGGCAATTGTCGCCGAGGCGGACGTGCGGTCCGATGATGCAGTACGGGCCGATCGACACGCCGGCACCGATCTCGGCGCCGGACGCGATCCGCGCAGTGTCGTCGATCAAGCCCATCAGTGTCTCATTCCATCCGCATCATCGCGCCGAGATTACCTTCGGCACACAGTTCGCCGCCGACCTTGGCTTCACCGCGATACCACCACATGTCCTTGCGCCGCTTGAGGAGCTGGACATGGAATTCGACCGTGTCACCCGGCACAACCGGGCGGCGGAATTTCGCCTGGTCGATGGTCATGAAATAGACGAACGGCGCCGCGGTCTTGCCGGAAGCGAGAATGCACAGCACGCCGCAGGTCTGGGCCATACCTTCGAGCAGCAACACGCCGGGCATCACCGGATTGTTGGGGAAGTGTCCCATGAAATGCGGCTCGTTGATCGTGCAGTTCTTGATGCCGACGGCGCTCTGCTCACCATTGATCTGAGTGATGCGGTCCACCATCAGAAACGGATAGCGGTGCGGCAGCGCGCGCAGAATCTCGTGGATGCCGACTGCCTCGATGGTGCCCGTCATTCTTTCGCTCCCTGTTCGCCTTTTGCGTTCTTGCGCACGAGCTGCCGCAACACTGTCACGCCGCGCAGCCAGTCGCGACCCGGCTCCGCCGGCGTACCGGCCCAGCGAGCACCGGGCGGGACATCCGACATCACGCCGCCCCGCGCGCCGATCTGGGCGCCATCGCCGACAGTGAGATGATCACCGACACCGACCTGGCCACCCATCACGACATAGTCGCCCAGCACCGAGCTACCGGAAATGCCGGTTTGCGAAACAATGATGCAATGGCGCCCAAGCGTGACGTTGTGCCCAATCTGCACCAGATTGTCGATCTTGCTTCCCTCGCCGATCACCGTGTCGGACATGGCGCCGCGATCGATCGTGGTGTTGGCGCCGATCTCGACATCATCCTGGATGATGACGCGTCCGACCTGCGGCACCTTCTGGTGCCCCTTCGGGCCGGGCAGATAGCCGAACCCATCCTGACCGATGCGCACGCCACCATGGATGATCACCCGGTCGCCGATAAGCGTGTGGCTGAGCGACGTGCTCGCGCCGATGGCGCAATCGCGGCCGATCCGCACATCGGCGCCCACCACTGCGTTGGCGCCAATCACGGTGCCAGCCCCGATCTCGACTCGCGGTCCGATCACCGCCCCGGCATCGATGACGACGTTGTCTTCGAGCCGAGCGGTTTCGTCGATCTGCGCACGCGGCGATATACCGGTGTTGTCGGTGAGCGAACGCGGCCGCAACGCATCGGGAAACAGGGCGCGCGCGACGGCGACCAGCGCGCGATAAGGAGCCGCGCTGCGCAGCACGACGATGCCAGGGGGCACTTGCGCAGCAAACCGTTCCGACGCAAGGCACGCACCCGCACGCGTCGCGGCAAGCTGGCCGAGATATCTCGCGCTGTCGATGAAGGTGAGATCTGCCGGCCCGGCCTGATCGAGCGTCGCAACGTCTCGGATCAGCCGATCTGCCGGCAGGGTTTGCGGCCCTTCGGCAACGACCTGCGCGCCCGTCAGCGCAGCGATCTCCGCCACCGACAGTCCGCGGGATTGCCTCAGAAACAGCGGCTCGGTCATCAGCCTAAAAACCGTGGCGGCGCCCGATGCGGCGCCGCCTGTCTATGTCGTCCGATCCTGACGATCAGAACTTGGTACCGCCGCCGAAGCGGAAGATCTGCGTCCGGTCGTATTTGCCCTTGGTCAGGGCGTAGGCAATGTCGAAGCGCAGCGGGCCGAACGGCGAATCCCAGATCAAGCTGCCGCCGACCGACGAACGGATCTTGTTCGTGTCGTCGAACAGGAACTGTTCGCCGGGAGACCCGATATAGGTCGTCGGTCCCTTGTAACCCCAGAGCGAACCGGCGTCGGCGAACACCGCAGCCTTGATGCCAACTTCCTTCGGCAGGAAGTACAGCGGCGTCTGCAATTCGACCGAAGCGCCCCAGTACATCGTGCCGCCGAGCGCGTCGTTGGTGGTGCCCGGCGTGATGTCACGCGGACCGATACCGGCCGGCTCGAAACCGCGCACCAGCGTCGGACCGAGCTGGAAGTGGTCGAGCATGCGCAGATCCTTGCCGCCCCAACCGGCCATATGACCAGCCTGGAGGTGGATCACGCTGACCACGTCCGGGAACACTTCGTAGTAGTTACGAAGGTCGCCGGTGGTCTTGATGAAGTTGACGTCGCCGCCAACGCCCGCGAAGTCCTGCTTGCCTTCGATCAACAGACCGTTGGTCGGGTTCCGGTTGTTGTCGAGGGTGTTGTAGGCAACCGTGTAGCCGAGCGCGGATGTCAGCGCAGCGCCGCGAGCAAGATCGGCGCGGACCGGCAACGACGCTTCGCCGTTGGAGTAGCAGGCATACGGTGCCGGACCACTGCCGAGCGGAATGGCGCAATCGTTATAGTAGTACGGCAGCGAAATCTGGCGGCGGAACAGCGAGTAGCGCAGCTGCACCGAGAGTTCTTCGGTGAGCGACACACCGAGACGCAGGTTCGCGCCGGCCGTTTCGGTGTTGTACGACACGTAGTTGGTCGCCAGCGTCCGCTTGTAGAACAGGTCAGTGCCGAAGCCGAGGCGATAGCCGAGGAAGTACGGTTCAGCGAACGACAGTTCGACGCCGCGCGAATACTGACCGTAGCTTACCGACGCACGCGCATACTGGCCGCGGCCAAGCAGGTTGCGTTCCGCCACCGCCACTTCGGCAAGCACGCCGTCGGCAGTCGAATAGCCGCCGGAGATCGAGAACTCGCCGGTCGCCTTCTCTTCGACATCGACGTTGACGACGATGCGATCAGGCGCAGAACCCGGCTCGTTGGTGATCTTGACGGTCTTGAAGTAGTCGAGATTCTTCAGGCGCCGTTCGGCGCGATCGATCAGCGCGCGGTTGTACGCGTCGCCTTCGCCGATATCGAATTCGCGACGGATGACGTAGTCGCGGGTGCGAGTGTTGCCGCGGATATTGATGCGCTCGATATAGGCGCGGGTGCCCTCTTCGACCACGAAGGAAACGTTGATCTTGCGCTCGGCAAAATTGCGGTCGCCGTTCGGACGAACGGTCGCGAAGGCATAGCCACGCTTGGCTGCCTCGATCGTCATGCCCTCGACGCTCTTCTCGACCGCCTCGGCGTTGTAGACGCTGCCGCTGCTCGCAACCAGACGCGAGCGCAACACACCCGGATCGATCGAACGGACGTTGGAGACCACATCAACCGTGCCGAAGCGATAGAGCGGACCTTCGTCGATGGTGAAGGTGACGATAAAGCCCTTCTTCGCCGGATCGTACTGGCCGACCGCCGAAACGATACGCACGTCGGCGTAGCCGCGCTTGAGGTAGAAGCGGCGCAGCAGATCGCGATCGGACTCGATCCGATCCGGGTCATAGATGTCCGTGGTCTGCAGGAAGCTCAGCCAGTTGGATTCGGACGTCTTGATAACGTCCTTCAGGCGCGACGACGAATAAGCCTTGTTGCCGACGAACTCGATGTCCTTGACGCCGGTCTTGTCGCCCTCGTTGATTTCGAACACGAGGTCGACACGATTGTTCGGCAGTTCGATGATCTTCGGCTCAACCCGCACGTCGAAGCGGCCATTGCGGCGATAGATCTCGATGATGCGCTGGGTATCAGCCTGAACCGTAGCGCGCGACAGCGTTCCGCGCGGCTTGGACTGCACTTCGGCGTTGAGCTGATCGTCCTTGGTCTTCTTGTTGCCTTCGAAGGCGACGCGGTTGATCACCTGGTTCTCGACCACGGTGACGATCACGCGGCCGCCGGCGTTGCGCACGCGCACGTCCTGGAACAGGCCGGTGGCGTAGAGCGCCTTCACGCCCTCGTCGACCGACACCGCGTCGAGCCGGCCACCCCGGAAATAGGAGCGGATCGTATCCGCCTCAACGCGACGGTTGCCTTCAACAACGATCGAGGAAGCGGATTGTGCGTAGGCCACCGTACCGGCCGAAATGCCGACCACCGGAGCCGCAAGCAGGACACCCCCCAGGATCACCGAGACGACGCTCAATGACCGCAAAAACCGCACCCTCAGTCCCATGTCGTCACGCACCTTTTTGACCCTAGCGGCCCTACCCCGTCAGGGACTGGTATCGCAGGATTCTTGCCGTCCGGTTATGGCCCGTTTGTAGCCGGTTTTCGAGCCTCCGCAACCTTAACTTCCGGCTCGATTTTCCTTTTTCACTCAAAAAGTTGCCCTGAAGTCACGGTTTCGGGACGGGGTCAGGACGTGGCCAGATGAACGATATCGTTAAAGGTCGCGAAAATCATGAGCATCAAAACGATCGCCAAACCGATGCGAAAACCGACTTCCTGTGCCCGTTCAGACAGCGGCCGCCCGCGCAGCGCCTCGATTCCATAGAACAAAAGGTGTCCACCGTCGAGGAGCGGGATCGGGAAC
>JBQCFU010000110.1:0-2055 GCA_051958775.1 Pseudolabrys sp. | reverse complement strand
GCACTCGTCGCCGAGACGCCGCAAGTCCTGGTGATCAATCCGCAGCAGCCGTTCAAATCCGTCGCCGAGCTTGTCGCGTTTGCGAAGGCCAATCCCGGCAAGCTCAATTATTCGACGGGCGGCATCGGTACGCTGCCGCATCTCAATGCCGAATTGTTCAAGTCGGCGAGCGGCACGAACATCCTGCACGTTCCTTACAAAGGTGGCGGGCCGTCCCTCACCGCCGTGGTGGCCGGCGAAGTGCAGATGACGTTCGACACGGTCAGTACCTCGCTCCAGTTGATCCAGGACGGCAAATTGCGCGCGCTTGCGATCGTTGGGCCAAAGCGCGCGCCCGAACTGCCGGACGTGCCGGCGATGCCCGAGATCGGCTTTCCGGCGGTGACGAGCGGCGCATGGACCGCCTTGCTGGCCCCTCACGACACGCCGCCGGCGATCATCGCCAAGCTCAATCAGGCTGCGGCGGAAGCGATGAAGGATCCGGCGGTGAAGGAAAAGCTGGCGTCGCAGGGCGCAACGCTGGTCGGTGACAAGCCGGAACAGTTCCGCGCCTTCATCGAATCCGAAATCAAGAAATGGGCGAAGGTGATCAAGGACGCCGGTGTTCCGACCGAGAAATAGCGTGGCGGGTCGTCTCGACGGCAAGATTGCGCTGATCACCGGGGCCGGCTGCGTCGGCCCCGGCTGGGGAAATGGCCGCGCTGCGGCCGTTCTCTTTGCCCGCGAAGGCGCCAAAGTATTCGCGGTCGACAGAGACGCGGATGCCATGGTGGAAACGCTGGAGCGTGTCCGTGAAGTTGGCGGCACGGTGGTCGCTCACACCTGCGACGTGACCGACAGCGCCGCGGTGGCAGCGATGGTCGTGGCCTGTCAGGCGGCTTTCGGGCGGATCGATATCCTCGTCAACAATGTCGGCGGTTCGGCTCCGGGCGGCGCGGCGGAGTTGAGCGAGGAGGCCTGGAACGGGCAACTCGACTACAATCTCGGCAGCGTCTTCCTCGCGTGCAAGCACGTCATCCCGGTGATGATCGCGCAGGGCGGCGGCGCGATCGTCAATACGTCGTCTACCTCCGGCCTGCGTTACACCGGCGCACCGCAAGTGGGTTACGCGGCGACGAAGGCGGCGATCATCCAGTTCTCGCGGGTGACCGCGGTGCAATACGCCAAGCACAAAATCCGCGTGAACACGGTGGTGCCGGGGCAGATGCACACGCCGATGGTCGAAGCGCGCCTCGCCAAGCAGCGCGTTGGTGGCGACGTCGACGAATTGCTGCGCCAGCGCATCGCCCGCATTCCGCTCGGCTTCATGGGCGACGGGCGCGACACCGCCAATGCCGCGCTGTTTCTCGCGTCCGATGAGGCACGGTTCATCACCGGCACGGAGATCGTCGTGGATGGCGGCATGACCGCGCGGTGCGATTGATGTCGGCAGTGGTGCGACGTGGCGACGATGCGCCGGCCTGTCTGCCGCCGCTCGACTATCCCAGCCCGCCCAGTCTCGCGTTGCCGCCCGGCAGTTGTGATGCGCATTTCCATGTGTTCGGTCCACGCGCGGTGTTTCCGTTCTCGCCGGAGCGCACCTTCACGCCGCAGGACGCACCGAAGGAGCGGTTGTTCGCGTTGCATCGCATGCTCGGCTTCGATCGCGGCGTGTTCGTGCAATCATCCTGTCATGGCAGCGATCATGCCGTGCTGCTCGATTTGCTTGCGGCGGGAGAAGGTCGCTATCGCGGTGTTGGATTGCTGACGCCGCAGACGACCGATGCCGAGATCGCGCGGATGCACACGGCGGGTGTCTGCGGCGCGCGGTTTCATTTCTTTTCGCATCTCGGTGCGCCGACGCCTTACGACGAGATCCGCACGGTGATCGACCGGATCGCGCCGCTCGGCTGGCACGTCGCAATCCATGTCGGCGGGCAGGGCGTGCTGGAGCAATATGATTTCATCACCTCGATCCGCGCAACGGTGGTGATCGATCACATCGGCCGGATCGATGTCGGGGAAGGGCTTAACGGCGGCGCCTTCGTCGCGCTGCAGCGTCTGCTGGATCGCAGC
>JBQCFU010000109.1:0-2793 GCA_051958775.1 Pseudolabrys sp. | reverse complement strand
GCCGTGCTCGACACCGCGGCCGCGGCGTCCATGGTCTCCGGCTATCGCCAGAACAACGGGCTCGATCCGGTGACCATCGATCCGGAGCTGACCCGGCTGGCGCAGGAGCAGGCGCAGGCCATGGCCAAACGCGACAAGCTCGATCACAACCTGATCAAGCCGTTCCCGACGCGGCTCAAGGCGTCCGGCTATCGCGCAGCAGGCGCGGCCGAGAATATCGGCGCCGGCTATCACACGCTCGCGGAAGCGTTCTCCGGCTGGCGTGACTCGCCGCCGCATCGCGCCAATATGCAATTGCGCGGCGCCAAGCGCATGGGCATCGCTGCGGTCTATGCGCCGACCTCGAAATACAAGGTCTACTGGTCGATGATCCTCGCGGTCCCCGACAAAGACTGATGCTTGGACTGATCCTTGGACTGAGGCGCGCCAGCGGTCTGCGCTTGATGCGAAAGACGGGGTGACACACCCGGCTTGCGGCGGTTAGGGTCCCGCAGCCCGGGACCTGCTCATGCTGCCGCCGATCCGAGACTACGACGCGCTGTATCGCGCTTTCCGCTGGGATATCCCGGCGCGATACAATATTGGCGTCGATGTCTGCGACCGTTGGGCCGAGCAGGAGCCGGACCGGCTCGCTCTGATCCATGTGAAACCTGACGGCCGGCAGGACATGGTGTCCTACGGCTGGCTGCGCGACACCTCCAATCGTCTCGCCAATGTGTTGCGCGCGCACGGCGTCGCGCGCGGCGACCGCGTTGCGGTGCTGCTGCCGCAGATGCCGGAAGTCGCCGCCGCGCATATCGCGGTCTACAAGCTCGCCGGCATCGCGCTGCCACTGGCGATCCTGTTCGGCACTGAAGCGCTGAACTACCGGCTGCAGAACGCCGGCGCCAAGGTGGTCATCACCAATGCCGCCGGGTTCGCCAAGGTCGCGCAGGTGCGCGATGCGCTGCCCGATCTCAAGCTCGTTCTCACCGTCGACGGCGCACAGGACGGATCGCTCGATTTTGCGACGGCGCTGGCGAAAGCCTCCGCGTCGTTTACGCCGGAAGACACATCGGCCGACGATCCGGCGCTGATGATCTATACCTCCGGCACCACCGGCCCGCCGAAAGGCGCGCTGCATGCGCATCGCGTGCTGCTCGGCCATCTGCCGGGGATCGAAGTGCCGCACGATTTCTTTCCGCAGCCGGGCGACCGGTTCTGGACGCCGGCGGACTGGGCGTGGGCCGGCGGCCTGCTCGACTGCCTGCTGCCGAGCCTGCATTACGGCGTACCGGTGGTGGCGCGGAAATTCGACAAGTTCGAGCCGGATGACGCGTTCGCGCTGATGGCGAATGCCGGCGTGCGCAATGCGTTCATTCCGCCGACGGCGTTGCGCATGCTGCGTTCGGCGCCGTCGCCGCGCGGCCGCTACGACATTCGCTTGCGCACGGTGGGCTCCGGCGGCGAAGCGCTCGGCATCGAAGCACATGAGTGGGGCAAGAGCGCGTTCGGCGTGGACATCAACGAGTTCTACGGCCAGACCGAGTGCAATCTGGTCGTCTCGGCCTGCGCGCAGATCGGGCTCTATCGCGCCGGCGCCATGGGCAAGGCGGTGCCGGGCCACAATGTCGCGGTGATCGACGCCGAAGGCCAGTCGGTGAAGCCGGGCGAGACCGGGCAGATCGCCGTGCAGCGGCCCGACCCGGTGATGTTCCTGTCCTATTGGGGCAAGCCGGAAGCGACTCGCGACAAGTTCATCGGCGACTGGATGACCACCGGCGATCAGGGAATGATCGACGATGACGGCTATATCCATTTCATCGGCCGCGACGACGACGTGATCACGTCTGCCGGCTATCGCATCGGCCCCGGCGAGATCGAGGATTGCCTGATCCGCCATCCGGCGGTGGCGCTCGCCGCCGTCGTCGGCAAGCCCGATCCGCTGCGCACCGAGATCGTCAAGGCGTTCGTGGTGCTCAAGAGTGGCGAGATGGCATCCGACGATCTGGCGAAAAGCATTCAGGAGTTCGTGCGCAAGCATCTCTCGGCGCACGAGTATCCGCGCGAGGTGGCGTTCATCGACCAACTGCCGATGACGACCACCGGCAAGGTGATCCGGCGCCTGCTGCGGGAAAAAGCCTAATTAGGCGCCGAACAGCCTGCGGCCGATGAACATGGTGATGCCGAGCTGGCGCTTCACCGCCACCACGAGCAGCACCGATTCAACGACCACCGCACTCGCGGTGGCGATCGCCGCGCCGATCGGGCCGAGATAAGGCACCAGCAACAGCAGCATCCCGACATTGACGACGACCGCGCCGGCATAGGCCATGGCGCAGATGCGCTGCTGTCCGACCATGTTGAGGAGCCGCTCCGCTGGACCGACCGACGAGCGCGCCATCAGGCCGACGGCGAGCACCAGGATCATCGGATAGCCATGCTCGAAGCCGGGGCCGAACAGCATCAGGATATATTTGCCGAACACGACGAGCGCGCCGACCATCACCAGTGACGGCCAGAACATCATCTTGGTCGAGGTGTGCACGAAGTCGGACAGTTTCGTCTGGTCGCCCTGCGCGTGATATTCGGCGAAGCGATGCGCGCAGGCGCTCGACACAGCGAAATAGATGAACGCGACCAGCGCGAGCGTCTTGCTCGCCGCATAATACTGCGCGATCTCTTCCGGGCCGACGAACAGCTTTAGCAGCAGCACGTCGACATAAGTGAGCAGGAAGAAGAAGCCGTCGATCAGCAGCACCGGCGCGGCGGTGCGCATCCACAGCGGCACCGCATAGCGGCGTGGGCCGGGTT
>JBQCFU010000108.1:0-3106 GCA_051958775.1 Pseudolabrys sp. | reverse complement strand
GGCAGCAAGGAGCCTGTATCGAAGTTCGCCTTCGTCCCCTTCAGCATCGGCCCACGCGTTTGTGCGGGTCAGTCGTTCGCGTTGACCGAGACGATGCTCTGCGTTGCCACACTGGCGCAGCATTTCCGTCCACGCCTGCGGCCAGGTCATATCGTCGAGCCAGTCTGCCGCCTGACCCTGCGGCCCGGCGGCGGCTTGCCGATGACGATCGAGCCACGTCAACGAACGCCTGCCCGCGCTGCGACGCAGGTTCATTGACATGACTGCGCCTCCAATTAGCTGGCTTCTGGCCAACGGCGATAAACGACACGCGGCTTGGCGGTATTGGCTGGCTGACCCGATAGCGGGCGCCTATTTCCACGCGATCCACGGCACCATCCGCGCCCTACCGATCGATGCCTGTTCGTGGTCGGGCGCGGCGCTGACACGCCTCACGCGCAGATTCTATCCGGACAGCGACGCCCGCGCACGCCGGTTATGGCAGCAATATAATCCAACACGCGCCGACAAAGCCTCGACCGACGCCGCGATAGACCGGCTGTGGCGCAATGTCGGCCGTACCATGCATGAATATTCGCTGATCGACCGGCTTTGGATGGATGGGCGGATCGCCATTGAAGGCATCGAGCACATGCATGCCGCGCGCGACCGCGGCCAGCCGATCATCGTCACGCCGATCCATCTTGCGAATTGGGAGGTGGTGCTCGTTGCCGGCATCGCCAATGGCTATCACGGCACGGGCATCTATCTTCCACCCGACAACCGCTTTTTACATACGATCATCAGCCGCGTGCGCACTCGTTACGGCGCTCGCTTCATAGCGGCTGGGCCGAACAGCCTGCGCGATGCCTTCCGCGAGCTGCGCAGCGGCAGTGGGCCTTTCATCATCTATATCGACGAATTCATCCGCGAGCGGGTTCAGGCGCCGGCATTCGGACGCGCGCTCAATCCGGCGAGCAATATCTTCTACGCTGTTCAACTCGCCGAGCGCAGCGGCGCGGCACTGGGTCCCGCTTATTGCGAGCGGCTCGGCGATGAGGCACGCTTTCGCGTCACCTTCCTGCCGCCGCTAACCCTGTCGTCCGCCGCCGACAAGACAGTGCGCATTCGTGAGAATGCCGAAGCGCTCAACGCCGTGATCGAGCCGATCGTACGCGCGCATCTCGATCAATGGTATTTCTCGCTCGATTTCGACGACGATCCATCAACCGCGGCGGGACACGGTGAAACGGAACGAACGGGATAGCCGTCGGCGCAATCCGTCAGGAAGGATGCCATTCAGCCACGTCACCCAAGCGAAGAAGGCGGGAAATGAAATAACCGCCTTGTCGCGTGCAAGGCCATCGGCGATCAGTTCCGCAGCGCGCTCCGCCGAAATCTTGAACGGCTTGGGTCCGTTCTCACGCAACATCATCGGCGTTTCGATATAACCGGGACAGATGACATTGACGCGGACACCACGCCGCGCAAGCAGTGCGCGCAACGACAGCCCGTAGCTGAGAACGGCCGATTTGCTGGCGCAATAGCTCGGCGAATCCGCCAGCGGAATAAACGCTGCAATCGACGAAACGATCGCCACCTGACCGCGGCCACGCGCCATCATGCCATCGAGCACCGGCTGCACCGTGTTCATGACCCCGAGCACATTGGTCTGCATCAGATCGTAGGCATCATCCGGCGACTCGATCACGCCCCCGGGCGGTGTTCCCTCCATAATGCCGGCATTGGCGATGATGAGGTCGATCGGATGGTCCGCATTCAGGTCGCGTAGCCAAGCGTGCATCGCGTCGCGATCACGCACGTCCACAACTTCACTTATTACCGCGGCGCCGCGTTGTGTCGCTTCCGCTGCGACCTGCTCCAGCCTTGCCCGATCGCGGCCGAGAAGCCCCAACGTACATCCGGCATGCGCATAGTGGAGCGCCAGAGCGTGGCCGACGCCGCTGGTTGCACCAGTGATGACAACAGTTTGGGTCATGATCCGTCGAATGTGCGAGCCTGCCGCATCCTAACAGAACGCTCTAGGAAGCGGGAAACGCGCCGGTCAGCTTCGACATGGCCTCCGGCAGCGCCACAAGCTCCTCCTGCAGAGCCTCAAGCGCGACATCCATATCCGCTTCGCTGTGCATTGCTGTGAGGAAGAAACGCAGGCGCGCAGTCTTTGCTGGGACAGCTGGATACAAAACCGGCTGTACATTGATGCCTCGGTCAAACATCCGCTGCGACAGATAAACAGCGGCCACGGAATCGCCGACGATGATCGGGCAGACCGCGGTGCCCGGCGCCCTGCCGGTATCCATGCCGCGCGTCCGTGCACCGGCTTGGAAGTAGCGACTGTTGTGGCGCAACTGCACTACCCGTTCCGGCTCGCGGTGCATGATTTCCAGAGCCTTGCCGGCAGCAGCCGCAATCACCGGCGGCATGCCCACGCTATAGACGAAAGCATTGCAGAGCGTACGCACATAATCGACCAGCATGGCCGATCCGGCGATATAGCCGCCACACCCGGCAAGGGTCTTCGAGAGCGTCCCCATCCAGATGTCCACGTCGCGCGGATCGACGTCGAAATGCTCCGCAACCCCGCCACCACGGGTGCCGAGCACGCCAAGCGCATGCGCCTCGTCGACCATCAGCCAGGCCCGATGCCGACGCTTGATATCGATCAGCCGCGGCAGATCAGGATAGTCGCCGTCCATGCTGTAGAGGCCTTCGACGACGATCAGCACACGGTGGTATTTCGCACGGCTGGTGACGAGGATCTCTTCGAGGTTGTCCAGATCGTTGTGGGCGAAGCTGCGGCGCGTCGCACCAGAGAGCACGCCGCCCATGACCACACTGTTGTGCGACACCGCGTCGTAAACAATAAGGTCTTTGGGACCGACGAGCTGACCGATCACGCCAAGGTTGGTGGCATAGCCGCTCACCATCACGACAGCGTCTTCAGCCGCATAGTTTCGCGCCAACGCCTGTTCAAGGTCACGATGGACCTGTCGTTCGCCGGCGACGACACGGCTCGCCGAGGGTGATACGCCGTAGCGACGGATCGCCTGCTCAGCCGCTTCCAGGATGTCCGGATGGCCGTTGAGGCCGAGATAATCGTAGCAGG
>JBQCFU010000107.1:0-5062 GCA_051958775.1 Pseudolabrys sp. | reverse complement strand
TTCGCCGGCCTTGCCGGTGGCGAGGAACAATGCCGCCGGCTTGGCATCCGGCGTTTGCGCGAGAGCGTGGAAGAGTGCCTGATCTGGATTCAATGCGGTCTGCCGCGCCGGCGCGCCGAAGCCGGCACGCGGCGTCACCGGCGCAACCGTCGACAAGAGGTCGCGGCCCTGCTGCGGGAAGCCGAGATAGATGCCGGTGAACGAGACCACGGCGAGGGGAATGGAAATCCAGAAGCCGAGCAGATGATGCAGATTGGTGTTGGTGGAATCGGAGCGGCGCCAGCGCAGGCCGAGCCGGAAGGCTCCGTTGCGCGGCCACCACAGATAGATACCGCTGAGCGACGAGATCAGCATCGCCACGCCGATCCAGCCGACGATCGCGCGGCCGGAAAACTGCGGGATCGTCAGGTTCTCATGGAAAAAGTGCAGGAAGCCGAACATCGATGCGCGGAAGTCGACGACTTCGAGCACGCGCGCCGTCGGCGGGTCGAGATAGACATTCATGACGCGCGGCGTGCCTTCTGCGGAGCGACCGCGCGCGCCGACGACAACAGGGCCGCCGTCTTCGTCGAAGCGAATGACCGTCGGCGATATCTCTTTGCCGAGCGCCTTGCGCGCGACGTCGAGATAGATGCTCGGCGTCTGCGAAATTTCCGAACCGGTAACGGCGTAACGCGCGGGATGCAGCAACGCATCGAGCTCATCATGATAGACGAGCAGGGCGCCGCTGATCGCAATCGGCACCGTCAGCACTGCGAGTGCGACACCGAGCCATAAATGGACATTGAGCCAGAAACGCCGAAGCGTTCCGCGCGAAGGGGTCATTTCGAGCCTCCAGATGAGGCAGCTATAACAGCAACAATGCGCAGCCTGAACAGCAAAACGCGTCGCTGCGCTACATTTTAGGCATTCCAAACAAAGGGATAGCAGCGGTTTGCGATTGTGAGCACGCGCTTTTTCGACGTGCGCTCCACAGCGTTTGAGCATGACGATGCACGTCAGCAATGCGCTGTGCGCGGAACGATTTTTGGATAACTGCGCGACGCCGATGCGATTGCATCAATGACATCAACGTCATCATCGTTTGTTTTGAGAGTTTCCAGAGAGGTCAGATTAGAATTAGTTGAATGAAAGACTGAATTGATTCCAAGTCATTGTCCTTGCTCATGAATTTTGTCCGCATTAAGGACCCGTAAAGAGGTTGCGAATTCCGCGTTGGTGCGCCGTGAGCGCCATCGACAACAGCGGGAGGCGACCCTGCAACGGGGGCACCATGTCGACGAACACCATCGCAGACGCGCACGTATCCGCGCACAATGACCATCTGGCATCGATCCATGCCGGCGACGCGCAATCGAGTTCGCGCGTGGCGACGATCGCAGCACATGCTCATGGCATGATGTTTCCGGCAGCCGCGAGCGTCGCCTCGCTGATGTTCGCGACGGCAGCATCGGCGCAGGACAACAGCGTGGCGCTGCCGACCATCGACATTTTCGGCGGCAATGACGGCTATCAGACGACCAGTTCGACGCTGACGCGCGCGCCGGTGCCGCTGCTGAGCACGCCGCAGTCGGTCACCGTAATTCCGCAGCAGGTCATCAAAGACCAGAACGCGATGTCGTTGCAGGATGTGCTGCGCAACGTGGCGGGCATCACCTTCCGTGCGGGTGAGGGCGGTAACGGCGGCGACAATCCGTATATCCGCGGCTTCGATGCCCGCAACGACATGTTCCGCGACGGAGTGCGCGATCCCGGCTGGTATACGCGCGACACTTTCGCGACCGACCGGGTCGAGGTGCTCAAGGGCCCGTCCTCGTTCCTGTTCGGCCGCGGCTCGACCGGTGGCGTCATCAACACCGTGACCAAGACTCCGCAGGACCGAAATTTCGTCGACACCGAAGTGATCGGCCAGATGCCGACCGGCGTGCGAGCCACGCTCGATGCCAACGGCAAGTTCAACGAAAACGTTTCTGCGCGTATCGCGGTGATGGGGCAGACCCTGCCGAAGCCCGGTCGTGAGGATGTGGTGCAGGACCGCTGGGGCATCGCGCCGTCCTTGAAGGTGAAAGTGACCGACGATACGCAGGTCACCGCCAGCTATATCTACCAGCGCACCAACCACACCCCGGATTATGGCATTCCGTTCCTGGGAGCAGCTCCAGGCACGACGACGCGGCTTCCGGCCCCGGTGGCGCGCAGCAATTTCTACGGCATCCTGGGCAGCTCGATCCCCGACGTGGAAACCAACGACGCGCATATCGCGACGCTGAAGATCGACCACGACATCAACAGTCAATGGCACGTCACCAATACGACGCGCTACGCGGACATCACCCGCTTCCTGCGTGTGAATCAGCCGCCGAGCGGCGCCGCCGTTTCTCCGGTGGGCAATCTCAACGTCAATCTGCCGCGCAACCGCTGGCAGCTTGGGGTGAGCAACAAGCTGTGGGCGAACCAGACCGACGTGGTCGGCAAGTTCGACACCTGGGGCCTGCAGCACACGCTGGTCACCGGTCTCGAATTCACCAAGGAAGAGCGCAGCCAGTTGCGGCAGACCATCACCGGCGTCGTGCCGGGCACGGTGAACCTGCTCAATCCGTATCCTTACGCGACGTTCCCCGGCAACATCGCTGCGCCCGGTCTGCCGACGCTCAGCGACGGCCAGTCGGCGGCGGGCTATATCGCGGACCAGATCAAGCTGAATCAGTATTTTGAGATCATGGGCGGGTTGCGGTTCGAGCGTTTCCGCAACAGCGCCGGGGTTCAGCCGCTGATCTATACGAACACCTCCGACATGCTGAGCTGGCGCGTCGGTGGCATCTTCCATCCCACGGAGAACACCAGCATCTATGTGATGCGCGGTACATCGTTCAATCCGTCGGCGGAATTCCTGACCTTCGGTTCGGCGGCGACCGCGGCAAGCGCGGCGGCGCTCGGTCCGGAAAAGAACGTCACCACCGAAGTCGGCGCCAAGGCGGAAGTGCTGGGCGGCAAACTCAATCTCGCCGCAGCGCTGTTCCGCACCGACAAGACCAATGCGCGTATTCCGGATCCCAGCGATCCGACCAATTCGCTCATCCTGGCAGGTTTGACCCGGGTCGAGGGCCTGGAATTGAGCGCGCAGGGCAAGCTCACCGACAAGTGGGAGATCATCGCGAGCTACACGCGCCTGCGCTCCGAGATCGTCTCGACCACGGTGGCGACGCAGCTCGGCAAGGAACTGATCCAGACGCCGAACGATGCGTTCTCGCTGTGGACGACCTACGCGATCACGCCGGAGTTCACGATCGGCGGCGGCGCCTATTACGTCGGCTCGATGTGGGGCAACGTCGACAACACCACGCAGGTGCCGTCGTATTGGCGCTTCGATGCGATGGCGAGCTACAAGCTGGCGCCCGACGTGACCTTGCAGCTCAATGTCTACAACATCACGGACAAATACTACTACGAGTCCGCGTATTCGAATTGGGCCGTGCCCGGTCCGGGCCGGAGTGCGACGCTGTCGCTGCGCATGAAGTTCTAGGCAGCGAGCGCGCGGGCGGATTGCCAATTCCACCCGTGTCGCAAGAGAGGCGATCGCAAAACCACGGCAATGCGAGTCGGATGACCCGCATTGCCGTTTTCCTTGTTGAGTGTTCTGAAAGATTAGCTTCATGATGGTGCATATTCCGAACGTGCTTACGCCGGAGCAGGTCGCGCGTTGCCGCGAGGTGATGGAGAAGGCGGCCTGGGTCGACGGCAATGTGACGTCCGGCCATCAGGCGGCGAAGGCCAAGAACAATCTGCAACTGCCGGAAGCGACACCGGAGGCGCGCGATCTCAGCAACATGGTGATGGAGGCGCTCGGCCGTTCGCCGCTGTTCATGTCGGCGGTGCTGCCGAAGCAGGTGTTTCCGCCGCTGTTCAACCGCTACGACGCCGGCATGACGTTCGGCAATCACGTCGACAATGCCGTGCGCTCCGGCAACGGCGTGCGCATCCGCACCGACGTGTCGTCCACCTTGTTCATCTCGTCGCCGGAGGATTATGACGGCGGCGAGCTGATCGTCGAGGACACCTATGGCGCGCATTCGGTGAAGCTGCCGGCCGGCGACATGATCGTCTATCCGGCAACCTCGCTGCACCGGGTGACGCCGATCACCCGCGGCTCGCGGATCGCTTCGTTCTTCTGGACCCAGAGCATGATCCGCGACGAAGCGCAGCGCGGGTTGCTGTTCGATCTCGACATGTCGATCATCCGGCTTGCCGGCGATCATCCCGGACACAAGTCGGTGGTGTCGCTGACGGCGGTCTATCACAACCTGCTGCGGCAATGGGCCGAGGTGTAGAGGGCGCTTTGCTGTTGATGGGAGACGGGCGCTCGCTCTTTCCCCGTCATGCCCGCATTCATTGCGGGCATCCACGTCCTGCTCTCTGTCTGCGTCATCAAAGTCGTGGATGCGCGGGTCAAGCCCGCGCATGACGGGTTGATAGAGTCCCGCGTCTCTCTCGAAGCCTCATGGTGAGGAGGCTCGCACTTGCGAGCCGTCTCGAACCATGAGGCGTGAGCGTGGCCGGCGCGTCCACCCATCTCGGGTCGACCGAGATGGGATACTTTGATGCGCAAGTCTCCGATGCGATTGTCAAACAGCCGATGACGCATAGGCGCGCGTCATCACCCGTATTGTTTGGCCGGCGCCGGGTGCGCCGGTAGTCCTTTCCCTCATCTGAAAGCATGAGGGGCGACGGAGCGCCGGTCGGCGCAACGTCTTCATCATCCGATGCCACCTCGCGGTGACACCGGAGCGCATCTCTCCTTCGGGAGAAGAGATGCGCGCGCCTTGCAGCGCTCCGTATGTGTTGCGGCTCTTGGACTGCGACCGGGAGGTGCACGGGTCGTAGTGCCCGTGGATGGCTCCCGGAGGGGTCCGGGTCCGGCGCGCTGCGTCACGCACCGTCGCGGAAAGCCGCGTCATCGCGGGCCACATCTCCGGCCCGCAACCCCGGCGATGCGACGGACACACCATGCCGCCGCGCCCTCCGGGCTGCCCGACCATCACGACGCCTCATGATGGCGCCCCTC
>JBQCFU010000106.1:0-5786 GCA_051958775.1 Pseudolabrys sp. | reverse complement strand
TAGGTCACGCCCAGCAGGCCTTCGTTGCTGTTCGGGCCGCCGAGGAAAAAGCCAATCAGCGGGATTTGCCCAAACATGTTGTTGAGGCCATAGAGCGGGATGAACGTGCCGCGCATGTGAATCTCGTCACGCGCATAGTCGATATTGCCTTCGATGGTCGCGCCGATCACCGGACCGCGCACCACGCCGTTCCGTACCAGCATCCGGCCCGGCGCCTTCACGAACTCGGCGCGCGCCTGCTGGAATTCGACCGAGCCGCGCTGCCCGTTCGGCGCGCGCGACACCACCTGATCCAGCGCCGGCTCGCCGCGAATCTGGAAATTGTTGACGCTGATGATGCCGTCCTGCGGCGTGCCATCCGGCGTCGGCGGATCGAGGCCGATGGAAATACGGCCGCCATACATGCGCGGATAGACATCGGTGAACCGGAACAGCGCACCGGCATCGCTGGTTTCGAGATAGATCGAGGGCTTGCCGTTGGCGAGCCGCCGCCGCATGTCGCCGAAGAACGGCGTATCGCGGCCGATCTTGGCGTTCATCGCGAAGTTGCGGATCTGACCGCCGCGCCGCGACAGCTTGAGTTCGAGCCCGCGCAACGCTTCGCCGTTATGGCCGAGCACGGCGGCGATCTTCACATCGACGTCGAAATCCGCAGGTTTGCGTTTGGCCTTGGTCTCCAGCACCGAACTCGACATCGACGACTTGATGAAGCCGCGCCCATCGACCACGTCGCCACGCAATATGACCCGCAGCGGCCCATCGCCGGTGCGATCGGCCTTGAGCGAGAGCTTGTCGCCTTCGTTGAGCGCCAGCACCGGGAAATTGGCCGAGACGATGTCGCCGTCCGTGTCGACATCAAGCTCGCCGCGCATGGTGAGCCCCTGTCCGTCGACGACGATATCGTCGACGTGCAGACCGTCCTTGTCGGTGGCAAAGGTGAATGTCGCGCGCGCCGCTTTGCCGGCCGGCTTCAGCCAGCCCGGCACCAGATTGTCGATCTTCACATTGGTGAGATCGGCATCGGCGCCGTAGCGCACTTCCTGCAATCCGGGACCGACTTTCGCCGCCATCCGCACCGGGATCGCGCCGGTGACGGCGCCGCCGAGATCGAAGCCGAGCCTGGCGCGCGCCGCATCATCGAGCGACACCGCAAGCCGCATCTCGCCTTCCTGGGTGCCGACCGGCTTGCGATATTCGAGCAGCGCGGGAATGCCGTTGATCTTCACATCGCCGCGCGATTGCAGCATCTGCGGATTGATCGTCAGCTTCAGCGACGATCCCTCGACCTTCTGGCCCGAGATCAGCTTGTCGACGGAGAAATTGGTGACGTCCGCCGTCACGTTGTAGTTGATGGCCGACTTCGGCAGCGTCTTGGCAAGCGGCAACGACAACTGCACCTGCGCAGCGATGGCGCCGCGGCTCGCGGCCGGATCGATCGGCACGCCGTTGTCGCGCAGCGGTTCGAGCGTCAGCAATTCGGCGGCAGCGGGCAGCGTGCCATCGACGCGGAAGCGCGCGCGCGCCTGCGGCTCTTTCGGATGCGTATCGGGAATCTCGAACACGCCGTTGGCGATGTTCAGCTTGCGGCCCGGCGACACTTCCATGGTGCCGCGGCCGAGCGTCATCGTCGCGGTGCCGCCGGTGACGCGGATATTGACGTCGGCATCGCGAATGGCCGGAAGCCCGTCGACCGGCCGAACCGAAATGCCGCTGGTGTCGACCTCGACCTGCAACGCTTCGTCCGACATCGGCGGCCCGTGCGAGCTGAGCATCGGCGTCGGCGTATTCATGGCGATCAGCATGCGGTCGATCTGTCCGCCAGAGAGCCGCTGCTCGCTCCACTCGCGTACGCGCGGCGCGACGAACACCGGCCAGATGCGCAAGGCGGAATCAACCGACATGCGCGTCCCGGCGAGACCGAGCGAGATGCGGGTCTCCGGCCCGGAGTAATCCAGGAAGCCGGACATGGCGATGCCGAGATTGTGCTCCGGGCGCGGATCGACGCGCCCGAGGTCGAGTTGCTCGAGATCGAGACGCCGCTTGTTGACGTCGAGCTTGGCGCGCAGCACCGCACGGTTGAGCGACAGCGGCTCCGGCCCTCGGGCCGCCACCGTACCGAGGATCACCGGATCGATCATCGGCGTGCGGTTGATATCGAAATGCCATATCCCCGATTGTCCGGGCTCAGCCTGGACCTGCGCCACCATGGCGATCTGATTGTCGTTGGCGACGATGCGGAACGGCATGACGAAAGCGCGCCGGTCGGCGTCCCAGGAAAAACTCAGCGCCACGCGATCGATGTCGACCCGCGTCGGCGGCTGTTCGTCGAGGTCGGCGATATAGCCCGACTCCGCGAGCACATTGCCCTCGGCAACCTGCGGCGTGCCGTCGGCGGCGATTTCGCCCCGGATGCTCATGGACAGAAGCAGGTCGGCCTCGAAAGTCCCCTCGCCGAGCCGCAGTGCCAGCAGCACGTCCTTGGATGACACTTTGTGCGCGTCGAGCGCGACGATGCGGTGGTTGTCTTCGGTCGGCGACACCGCAGCGCGGATCTGCCACGGACGTTCGGCGCTCTCCGACCCGAGCCGGAATTCGACGCCGCCGGCGGCCGGCCGGGTCAAGCTGAGATTGATACGTGAAAAGGTCCAGCGCTTGCCGTTGCGCCGGTCGTCGACGATCAGATTGCCGCCCTTGAGACCGAGCTGCGAGAGATCGTAGCCGTCGAGGCCGCTCGCTCCGAGCCCATCGATCCACGACAGCAGCGCCGCCAGCTCTTCATAGCCGGAGCGCTGTGGCGCAGCCGGCGTCGCAGGCACCGGTGTGGTCGGTGTCGTCGCGTCGGCCGATGTGGGTTTTTCGGCTGCTTTCTTGGCCGGGAGCGGCGGAGCCGGCGCGGTGGCGATCGGCCGCGTTTCGGCGCCGGCGAACACGGTGATGTCGCCGTTCTCCTCGATGCGCAGCTTCATCTCCGCGCCGACCAGATTCAGGCTGGCGGCGCGGATATGGCCGCTGAGCAGACTGGTGCCGGAGAGCGCGACTTCCGCTTTCGGCGCGCTGGCGACGATGATGCCGTCGGCATCACGCACGACGATGTCGCGGATGCGCAGCGCAGCCCGGCCGTGCTCGTCACGTTCGATCTGGGTACCGCCGATCTCGACCTTATGGGTCCGGCCGAAATTCTCCTCGATGGCGCTGGCGATCCACGGCGTGACGAAGTTCATCTCGATCGGGCCGGTGGAGAGACGCCACCACAGCGCCCCGACCAGCAGGACGGCGACGCCGACCGTCCCGGCAACGCAATAGGCGACCCGGCGCACGATCCGCGAGCGGATCACGGCCAGCAAACGGCGGCGAACACGCAGGCGCGAGCGCCGTCCGCCGCGCCCTTTGGGCCGGTGCAAACGCCACATCGCCTTGAACCGCCGGCGGCCGCGTCTGCGACCCAGGTTCCCGCCCGTCATCTCCGCTCGGAGTGCCTCGCTACGCAGAATCCGCCCGCTTCCCCGCATCGGGGCCGGGTCGACCAAAATTCGCCGTCGACTATCGCCCCCTGCAGCCGATTCGCCTATGACGGCGGCTGCCCCGCCCCCGGTCGTAGCCGCCGGCAAATTGCCGGCTTAAAACGACGAAAGGAAGGCGTCAGGCAGGACCAAGGAGAGCTTATGGCTGCGACATCCTCGACCGATCCGGAGGTGGGCCACCGCGCCCCCGCGTTCAAACTCCCGCGGGACGGCGGCGCCAAAGCCTCGCTCGCCGACTACAAGGGCCGCTACCTCGTCCTCTATTTCTATCCGAAGGCGAACACGACCGGCTGCACCAAGGAGGCCATCGACTTCTCCCGGCTCAAGCCCCGCTTCGCCAAGCTGGGCGCGGACGTCCGCGGGGTCTCGGCCGATCCGGTGCCCGCCCTCGACAAATTCCGGGACAAGCATGACCTGACGGTCGCGCTCGCCAGCGACGAGGACAAGGCGATGCTCAAGGACTACGGCGCCTGGGGCAAGAAATCGATGTACGGCCGGTCCTTCATGGGCGTGATCCGCAAGACCGTGCTGATCGGCCCCGACGGCAAGGTCATCAAGGTCTGGCCGAAGGTGAAGGTCCCCGGCCATGCCGAGGAGGTGCTGGTCGAGGTTCAGGCGGCGGCCAAAGGGGTTACGGCGAAATAGATGTAAACGCGGCGAATCCGTTTCCGGATTTTTAACCACGCCGGGGCGATATCGAATCGTGTCCGCCGGTGGTGTCAGTCCGGCAGGGAGCGTCGATGTCCCACCTGCCGTCCCCCTATTACCATCCCGCCCAGCCTGCCGCCGCCGCTCGCGCGCCTCAGCAGCGTGCGCCGCATACGGGCGCGCCGCGCCACCGGACCAACCACGACTACACCCTGGTCCATCACGGACGGCACGTCAGGATCGGACCGGTCGCGTTCTGGATCGTGGTCGGCACGCTGGTGGTGATGGGCGTCTGGACGCTCGGCACCGGCACTTACTTTGCCTTCAAGGACAATGTCCTCAGCCGGCTGATCGGCCGTCAGGCCGAGATGCAGTTCGCCTATGAGGACCGCATCGCCGAACTGCGCAGCCAGGTCGACCGCATCGCCAGCCGGCAGTTGCTCGACCAGGAGCAGGTCGAGCGCAAGGTCGAGGCGCTGATGCGCCGCCAGCAGACGCTGGAGCAGCGCAGCGCCGCCTTCGGATCGGGCGATCTCGTTACCGGCTCGATCCCGCGCCGCGGGCACGCCGAACGCGGCAAGCCTTCGCCGATCTCCGACGACGACGTGGCTCCGGCAACGACGCCGGATCGTCGCGCGGCACTGACCGGCAAGCATAACCGCTCGCTCCGCGGCGGCATCGAAGGCGCGCTCGCCCGCGCCGAGCAATCCATGGAACGCGTCGAGAAGCGCCAGATCGGCGCGCTCACTGGGATGGAAGAGAAATTCGATCAGCGCGCGCGCAACATGCGAGGCGTCCTCGCCGATCTCGGAGTCAATCCGGCCAATGCCAAGGCCGCCGATGCCGTCGGCGGCCCGTTCGTGCCGGTGAAGCCGCCACGCGCCGGGACCGATCAGTTCAATCAGTTGGTCTATCGCGTCGCCATCGCGCGCGCGCAGGCGGACCGCTATTCGCGCATCCTCGTTCATGTTCCGGTGCGCAAGCCGATCACCGGCGAGATCGACGTCAGTTCCTCGTTCGGCGTGCGCTCCGATCCGTTCCTCGGCCGGCCGGCGATGCACACCGGCATGGACATGCGCGGCGACACCGGCGATCCGGTGCGCGCCACCGCCGCCGGCACCGTCGTCACGGCCGGCTGGAACGGCGGTTACGGCAAGATGGTCGAGATCGACCACGGCAACCAGTTTTCGACCCGCTACGGCCACATGTCACAGATCGACGTGCGCGTGGGGCAGAAGATCAAGATCGGCGACATCGTCGGCCGCATCGGCTCGACCGGCCGCTCCACCGGCCCGCATCTGCATTACGAAACCCGCATCAACGATGAAGCGGTCAATCCGACCCGGTTCCTGAAGGCCGGCGAACGGCTCGGCGCGCTCTGAGCATGATCCCGAAAAGTGGGAACCGGTTTTCGGGAAAGATCATGCTCAAACCAAAGAACAGCGACCCGGCTCATTCCAGATAAGGAATTAGCCCTGCGACCGCCACAACCTGCGCGCTTTGCGGCCCTGCCCGGACAGTGCTAGTGGTCCAATTCTAACGTTCGCATCCCGCCAGCGGTGAGCACTTTGCGAACGTTGGAATTGAAGGACCACTAGAAAATATAATTCTAGTGGA
>JBQCFU010000105.1:0-7638 GCA_051958775.1 Pseudolabrys sp. | reverse complement strand
ACGTCGACCGACGGGCGCTGCGTGGCGAGGATCACGTGGATACCGGCCGCGCGCGCCATCTGGGCGAGGCGCTGGATCGCGCCCTCGATGTCCTTACCAGCGACCATCATCAGGTCCGCCATCTCGTCCACGATGACGACGATGAACGGCAGCGGCTCGAGATCGAGCTCCTCTTTCTCGTAGATCGCCTCGCCGGTTTCCTTGTCGTATCCGGTGTGGACGGTGCGGGTGAGCGCTTCACCCTTCGCCTTCGCTTCGTTCAGGCGCGTGTTGTAGCCGTCGATGTTGCGCACGCCGAGCTTCGACATCTTTTTGTAGCGCTCTTCCATCTCCCGCACGGCCCACTTCAGCGCGACCACCGCCTTCTTCGGATCGGTGACGACCGGCGTCAGCAGATGGGGGATGCCTTCGTAGACGGAGAGTTCGAGCATCTTCGGATCGACCAGGATCATCCGGCACTGATCCGGCCGCAGTTTGTAAAGCAGCGACAGCAGCATCGTGTTGATGGCGACCGACTTGCCGGAGCCGGTGGTGCCGGCGATCAGCAGATGCGGCATGCGCGCGAGATCGACGATCACCGGCTCGCCGCCGATGGTCTTGCCGAGACACAGCGGCAGCTTGGCGGTCGTATCGGTGTATTCGCGGCTCTGCAGCTGTTCGCGGAAATAGACCTTCTCGCGATGCGCATTCGGCAGTTCGATGCCGATCGCGTTACGGCCGGGCACGACGGCGACGCGCGCCGAGACCGCACTCATGGAGCGGGCGATATCGTCGGCGAGGCCGATCACGCGCGACGACTTGATGCCGGGCGCGGGCTCGAGTTCGTACAGCGTCACCACCGGGCCGGGCCGTGCATTGATAATTTCGCCGCGCACACCGAAATCCTGCAGCACGCTTTCCAGCGACTGCGCGTTGCCCTGGATCTGCTCCTGGCTCATGGTCTGGCGGTCGCTGGCCTTCGATTGCGCCAGGATCGTCAGCGGCGGGAATTCATAACCGCTGCCGCGGCGCGCGGGCTTCTTCGCCGGCTTGGCGGCAGCGCGACGCGGCGCGGGCGCCGCTTCTTCCTCGGCGTCCTCTTCCTCGTAATCCTCTTCGACTTCTTCCTCGTCCATCGCCTGCGGCGCGGGCGCGCGGCGCGCGGCACCGCCGTCGAAACGCGGCTCGACACGACCGCGCGTCGCCACGGCGGCCGCCGGTGCTGTGCGCTGCATGGTGCGCGGCGTGCCCTTGATCGCGCGCCACAGCCGCGATTTCAGGCTCATCACACCATGCGCCATGAGACCCAGCACGATGGCAAAACGGCTTTCGCGTTCTTCAGTCTCTTCCGCGTCCTCCCCGGTCTCTTCCTCATCGTCCTCTTCCACATGCGCATCGCGCCGCGCCGCAGGGGCTGACGCGAAGAAGCCGAAGGCGACGATCAGCAGCGCCACCGCGCCACTGCCGAAGATCAGCGCGTAGACAAGACGGCCCAGCGCGTTGGGATCGCCGAACAGCCAGCCCGGCACGGCGAGCACCGCATCGCCGATGACGCCGCCGAGGCCGGTCGGCAGCGGCCAGTGCGCGGTGCGCGGCAGGCAGCCGGCGACCGCAGCCGCAGCGAAGGGCAAGGCGATCCAGCAGGTCACCCGCCAGATCTCGCCCAGCGGACGATGCGCGATCAGCCGCCATCCGAGGACGGCGACTGGCAGCAGCAGCAGACAGGCGGCGATGCCGAACAGTTGCGTCGCCAGATCGGACATGATCGCGCCCGGCGCACCGAGCAGATTGCGGATCGGTGCGGTGGTGGCGTGGCTCAGCGAGGGATCCTGCACCGACCAGGTCGCCAGTGCGATCGCACCGAGAAGGGCGAGCGTCATCAGGACGAGGCCGGCGCCTTCGCACAGGCGGCGCTTGAGCATGTCGCGCAAATGATCGTGCAGATACGCAACGGCGTCGTGGGTACGATCGATTGCGGACATACGGGCCTCCGTCAGCCGAGCACCGCGACGAGGCGATGCAACGCCTCCGCCGTGGTCTCTTTGTCTTGAACCATGGCACCGCGAATGAAGCCTTCTCCGGCATAACGACCGTCGGGCTGCATGCGCGCGAGATAGCGACCGGGCACGACACGCACACCGGCTTTGCTCCACAGGAGCTTGGTAGCGGCTTCGCTGCCGCCTTGCGCCGTCACGTCGAGCCAGAGGAAGAATCCGCCGGCGGGTCGGACATAGCCGTAGCGGTCGCCGATGATCTGATCGGCGAGATCGAACTTCGCCCGATACATGTCGCGGTTGTCGTCGACATGCGCTTCGTCGTTATAGGCGGCAATGCCGACGCGTTGCGCCGGCACCGGCACCTGCGGCGCAGCGACATTGCGCAGTTCGAGAAAGTCTGTGAGGAAGCGGCGATCGCCGGCAACGAAACCGACGCGCAAGCCCGGCAGGTTCGAGCGCTTCGACAGCGAATGGAAGACGACAGCCTGCGCGAAATCCGGGCCGGAGACTTCCAGCATGCCGGCGGGCGGCGTGACGCTGTAGATCTCGCTGTAGCATTCGTCGTTGAAGACGAGAAAGCCGTAACGCTTCGCCAGCGCGTAGAGCCGCGCGAGGTAGGCGCGGTCGGCGACTGCGCCCTGCGGATTGGCGGGCGACGCGAAATAGAACGCGACGGTGCGCGCGAGCAGCTCTTCGCTCAACGCATCGAGATCCGGTAGGAAGCCGTGCTCGCGATAGGCCGGCAGATAGACGGTTTCGCAACCGGCGGCGGTCGCACCCGCGGCATAGGCGGCGTAAAACGGATTGGGCAGCAGGATCGCCGGACGGCCGGCGCGCGGTCCGACAAATTGCTTCGCCGCGATTGCCGCGAGGAACAGGCCCTCGCGGGTCCCGTTCAGCACCAGCAGTTCGTGCTCGGGGTCGACCGGCCGTGGCAGATCATAGCGGCGGCCGAGCCATGCGGCAGCGGCCTGACGATAGGGTTCGATGCCTTTGTTGGCGGGATAGCGGCCGAATTCAGCGATATGCGCGGCGAGCACCGGCCCGACGAACGGCGGCACCGGATGCTGCGGCTCGCCGACCGACAGGTTGATCGGCGGCATGCCGGGCGGGGTGTCGCCGAGAAGCTCGGTCAGGCGCACGAAGGGCGAGCGGCGATCGTCGGCGTTCACGTCCTGGTTTTGCGCATCTTGTTGATCGGGCATCACGAAACGGCCGCCCCCAGCGGCAAAAACACATGCTGCGAGGATAGGGGCCGTGGGGTTAAGGCGCCGTTAACCATCGACGGTTTTCCGGGCCTTTTATCGACCGCCGCGAAGGCCCACTTTGTCCTTTAAAATCAGGGCGATTTTGGCGGAGCTGGAGCGGCAACGGCGGGGCGTTTCGGTCAGCACGTCATATACGGGGAATAGCCGCGCCGATTTTCGTCGATTTGCAGGGTTTGCGTGCGGGCCGGCGTTGCGCGCTCGACGCAATCCGTACGCGAGCATGCGCGGCAGGAGATGCCGATCGGTGTGATGATCCGCTCGTCGTCTAGTTGCAGGCCATCGCTGTAGACGATGTCCCGTGCGTGGCGGACGGCGCAGCCCAATGCGATCGCGCGCTTCTCCAGTGGCGGCGTTGGTTGTCCGCGCGTTCCGTGGCCGCCGACCGCAACAACGGTCCTGGCAATGCAGAAGAATGTCTTGCCGTCCGGCATCCGGCTGACTTGCCGCCGGATCATGCCGGGCGTCGCGAACGCGTCGTAGATGTTCCACTTCGGACAGGCGGCGCCGAAACGCGCAATTTCGATTCCCGACCCGGAAAACCGCTTCGAGATGTTTCCCGCGATGTCGACGCGCAGAAAATGGAACGGAACGCCCGCGTTACCGGGCTGACGCAGCGTCGTCAGCCGGTGACACACCTGTTCGAATGACGCGCCGAACCGCGATTGCAGAACGTCGAGATTGTATCGGGTCGATTTCGCCGCCTCGATAAAGCTCTGATACGGCATCATCAGCGCCGATGCGAAATAGTTGGCCAATGCGGAGCTGGCGAGCGCATCGGTTTCCGCCGACGTGAATTTACCGCCGGCCGACAAATAGTCGATGAGATTGCGATGGCCGAGCAGCGCGATCTGATAGGCCATCTGGAAGGTGCGGCTGGAGGGCGGCAGCATTTCGGACAGTTCGAGCCGCCGTTTCATGATGTCGTAGTGCCGCAACAGACCGGGCATCTGTTCGGCGGGTACGATCTCCACCTGAACCGCGTATCGCTGTGAAAGAACGCGGGTCAGATCGTAACCCAACGTGTGCGTGCTCAAACCTTCCTGCGCCCACAATGTGCTGGCGGCGTTCTCCAGGTCGGGAAAGTAATTCATCTCCTGCTGGATGAAATCGGACACTTCTTCGGAAGGCAGACGCGCGAGCTTGCTGTCGATTCCGATCGTGCTATCCGATGTCTCCTCGTTCGGCGCATGTGTCCGCATGCTGTTGTGCGAGCGGTACAGCGCGAGAAATGTGTTGGCGATGTTGGGCAGCGTGTCGATCAGATCGCGAACGTCGCTGGCCTTGACGTCGTGATCGTCGAACAGCGGATCGGCAAGCGCCTCCATCAATTCCGAGGCGAGCCGGTCATTGTCCTCTGACGTGAGATTGCCGATCTCGACCTGGAATTTGTTGGCGAGCCGCAGCAGAACCGGGGCCGTGACCGGGCGCTGGTTGCTTTCGATCAGGTTGAGATAGCTGGGCGATATATCCAGCTCGGCAGCCATCTGTGCCTGAGTGAGGCGGCGATCCTGTCGCAATCGCCGCAACTTGCCGCCAACGCGCATCGGTTTCATGGCCGATCCTGGATTTACACTTTACATATCTTGTCCTGTAAAGTGTTGTGTATTTTCCAAATTTACCATCAAAAACAGATATTTATTGCTTTCTCACTTTCCCTAACTGTATCGGGTTGTAAATAATTTTCAATCCGGGATGTCACCCGGTTTCCGAGCAGAACAGCCTGTTGCGAGCAACGCCGCGGGCAAGAAAGGGAATTCGAGATGTCCGAGCCCCGCGTGACCCTTCATGGTCTGGCCGTCGCCAAAACGCTGCACGATTTCATCGTTGGCGAGGTGCTGCCGAATACGGGGATCGACGCCGCACGTTTCTGGGCCGGACTCGCCGACATCGTCACGCGCTTTGCGCCGATCAACCGTGATCTGGTCGCGAAACGCGACAGGATCCAGAAAGAGATCGATGCCTGGCACCTTTCACGGAAAGGTCAGGACTTCGACACGCGGACATATCGCGCGTTTCTGGAATCCATCGGTTATTTGCTGCGTGAAGGGCCGGTGTTCCGCATCGAGACCGAGAATGTCGATGCCGAGATCGCCGAAGTGGCCGGACCGCAGCTCGTCGTTCCGGTGTCGAACGCGCGCTACGCCCTGAACGCAGCCAATGCGCGCTGGGGCTCGCTCTACGACGCGCTCTATGGATCCGACGCGCTGGGTCAGGGGCCGGCGCCGGCGGGCGGGTATAATCCGGAGCGAGGCTCGCAGGTCATTGCGTGGAGCAAGACATTTCTTGACGAGGCCACGCCACTCGCCGGTGCTTCCCACACGAATGTGCGTCAGTACAGCATTCGCAACGGTGCGCTCGCAGCTTTGCTGACCGATGGCCGCGAGATCAAGCTTGCAAAGCCGGAACAACTGCGCGGTTACCGCGGTTCGCCCGATGCGCCGCAGGCTCTCCTGCTCATCAATAACGGTTTGCACATCGAGATTGTGTTGGATCGTGCGCATCAGATCGGGCGGGACGATCCCGCCGGCGTTGCCGATATCAATCTCGAAGCGGCTCTGACGACGATCATGGATCTGGAGGATTCCATCGCCGCGGTGGATCCCGACGACAAGGTCGCCGCCTATCGCAACTGGCTCGGTCTCTGCAAAGGCGATCTCACCGACACGTTCGCAAAAAACGGGACGCGCATCACCCGGCGCCTCGCCGATGATCGGGTCTACACCGGCGCGTCCGGTGATGATGTCGTCCTGCATGGCCGCAGCGTGATGCTGGTTCGCAATGTCGGCCCGCTGACGACCGACAGCAGCGTGCTCGGTGGCGATGGCAAGGCTGTCCCGGAGGAAATTCTCGATGCCGCGGTGACCTGTGCGATCGCCTTGCATGATCTCAAGGCGACGGGCGGGACCCGTAACAGCCGCTCGGGCTCGATCTATATCGTCAAACCCAAGCTGCATGGGCCTGAAGAGGTTGCCTATGTGAATGATCTCTTTGCCGTGGTCGAAGACATGCTCGGGCTGTCGCGCAATGCCATCAAGCTCGGACTGATGGATGAGGAGCGCCGCACCACGGTCAATCTGAAGGAATGCATTCGCGCCGCAAAATCACGCATCTTCTTCATCAACACCGGCTTCCTCGACAGAACCGGAGATGAGATCCACACCTCCATGCTGGCCGGGCCGATGATCCGCAAGGAAGAGATGCGCAATCATCGCTGGATCAAGGCGTACGAAGACTGGAACGTCGATATCGGTTTGTCTTGCGGATTGCCGGGGCGCGCGCAGATCGGCAAAGGCATGTGGGCGAAGCCCGATCTGATGCGGGCAATGCTGGAGCAGAAAATCGGCCACCCTGAAGCCGGTGCAAACACCGCCTGGGTGCCGTCGCCGACCGCGGCAACATTGCACGCCACGCATTATCATCGCGTCAATGTCCGCGAACGGCAAAAGACGCTCGCCACGAGAGCGCGGGCGTCGCTCGACGATATCCTCACCGTGCCGGTTGCGCGCGACACCAACTGGCCTCCGGAAGCGATCCGGGAAGAGCTCGAGAACAACGCGCAGGGCATTCTGGGCTATGTCGTGCGGTGGGTCGATCAGGGCATCGGCTGCTCGAAAGTCCCCGACATCCATAATGTCGGACTGATGGAGGACCGGGCGACGCTGCGCATATCGAGCCAGCATATCGCCAACTGGCTTCGACACGACATCGTCTCGCAGCCGGTTGTGCTCGACACGATGAAGCGCATGGCGGCGGTAGTCGATCGGCAGAATTCCGCCGACCCGAATTATCAGCCGATGGCTCCGAATTTCGAAACGTCGGTCGCGTTCGCTGCTGCCTGCGATCTGGTGTTCAAGGGCACGGAGCTTCCGAGCGGCTATACCGAACCGGTCCTGTTCGCGCGGCGCTTCGAGAAGAAGCATCAGCACGCGCCGCACTAGCGGCGTGTGCGCGTATCGCTCCGGTGATGGCAGGCCGTCACCGGACAAGATCATTCCATTTGAGGGATGCGGCTGCGCATCGTTGCGCGCGCATTGTCAGGACATCTGAGGGGCCGCACATGGCGCGCAATATTCTGATTCTGGGTGCTTCCTATGGCTCGCTGTTGGCAACGAAGCTGCTGATGGCCGGTCATAACGTCACTCTGGTCTGCCGGGAGAAAACGGCGGATCTGATCAATCGGGAAGGCACGCAGGTTCGCCTCAAACTGCGCGACGAGGCGACACACCGGGCGATTTTTTCGCGCGATCTTCCCGGGCGTCTGGATGCGACCATGCCTCAGGACGTGGACGTGTCGCGTTATGATCTGATCTGCCTGGCGATGCAGGAGCCGCAATACGCGAACCATACGATCCGGGTTTTGATGATCAAGATCGCCGAGGCGCGGCTGCCGTGCC
>JBQCFU010000104.1:0-4596 GCA_051958775.1 Pseudolabrys sp. | reverse complement strand
AATCCAGCGTCTCGCACAAATGGCCCGCGCCGCCGGTATCCATGTGGTGCTGGCGACGCAGCGACCGTCGGTCGACGTCATCACCGGCACTATCAAGGCGAACTTCCCGACCCGCATCTCCTTCCAGGTCACGTCGAAGATCGACAGCCGCACCATTCTCGGCGAACAGGGCGCGGAACAGCTCCTCGGTCAGGGCGACATGCTCTACATGGCCGGTGGCGGACGCATCAGCCGCGTGCACGGCCCGTTCTGCTCCGACGACGAAGTCGAGAAGATCGTGCGCCACCTCAAGACCCAGGGCGTGCCGCAATATCTGGAAGAAGTCACCGCCAGCGACGAGCCGGAAGAGGGCGAGGATGGCGCGGTGTTCGATTCCACCGGGATGGGTCTCGCCGAGGGTGGCGACATCTATCAGCAGGCTGTCGCGATCGTGAAGCGCGACCGCAAGGCGTCGACCAGCTACATCCAGCGGCGGCTGCAGATCGGCTACAACCGCGCCGCCACCATCATGGAACGGATGGAAGAGGAAGGCATTGTCGGCCAGGCCAATCACGCCGGCAAACGCGAGATTCTCATTCCCGAAGACCCGAACAGCGACCGGTTCTAAGGGAGCGAGCGAATTGAACGATTGCGGTCCGAACGGGCCGTGAAAACGCCACAGCGGCTCCCTAAATGGAGGGAAGCCAGCGAAAAGGATGTCAGGCGCATGAGCCGAGCCGCCGTTTTGAGCGCAATTTTCCTGCTGACAGCCGCTCCGGCGGTTGCACCGGCAGTCACGTCGGCTTGGGCGCAACCGGCCGACAGCGCCGCCAAACCCGCCCAGGCTGCGAAACCGGCCCACAAGCCGCAGGCGGCGAAGCCGAAACCGACCAACACCGCGCAGCAAACACCGCAGCGCGCGGCGCCGCCCATGCAGGCGGAACCGCCACCGATCCGCCCCAATCCGGTGGCCGCCCTGTTCGGCAAGACCGGCGAGAGCGCCACCATCACACCGGAACAGCGCGCGCTGGTCGACAAGATCAACGCCTATATGTCGGGCATGCAGGTGCTGAACGGCAGCTTCATTCAGGTGGGGCCGGACGGCAAGAAATCGCAGGGCACGTTCTATATCCAGAAGCCGGGCAAGGTGCGGTTCGAATACGACCCGCCATCGCCGATGGAGCTGATCGCCGACGGCGATTCCGTGGTGGTGCGTGACCGCAATCTGGCGACGCAGGATGTCTATCCGCTGTCGCAGACGCCGCTGCGCTTCCTGCTGGCCGATCGCGTCAACCTCCTGCGCGACACCAATCTGCTCGCGGTCTATGCCGATGACGTGTTCATCACCGCTGTGATCGAGGAGAAGAACGGCATCGTCGGCAACAGCCGGCTGATGATCATGTTCTCGGCCAAGGATATGTCGCTGAAGCAGTGGACCATCACCGATCCGCAGGGCTACGACACCACCGTCGCGGTCTACAATCTCGACACGACGAAGCGCGCCGACCCGAACGCATTCCGGATCGATTACACGCGGAATATTCAGTAGCGTTTCCCACTAACCGGCTCTATCCGTCGTCATGGCCGGATTTATTCCGGCCATCCACGTCTTGCTTCATGGCGTGGACCTAAGACGTAGATGCCCGCAACAAGTGCGGGCATGACGTGGACAGAGCGGTGGACTTTCTTGTGGATGGCCGGGACATCGGAGCGTTTATGCCCGTCTTCGACGGGCTATGCGCGGCCCTGACGTAGCGAGAATGCATCCGGCATCCTAGATTGCCGGCATGCAGCTCAAGGTCACGACCTGGAACATCAACTCGGTGCGGCTCCGCATCGATCTCGTCGCCAAATTCATCAAAGCAGCACGGCCCGACGTCCTCTGCCTGCAGGAGACGAAATGCCCGGACGACGCGTTTCCACTGAAACGCTTCCGGCGCCTCGGCTACGAACACGCGGCGATCAACGGGCAGAAAGGCTATCACGGCGTCGCCGTGCTTTCGCGCCTGCCGTTCGAAAGCTTCGAGATCCAGAATTTCTGCGGCAAGACCGACTGCCGGCACATGACCGCCGTGCTCGGCGAACGCGCCGGCCTGCGCGATCCGATCACGCTGCATAATTTCTACGTGCCGGCCGGCGGCGATATTCCCGACCCGAAGCTCAATGTGAAGTTCGAACACAAGCTGTCTTTCCTCGACGAGATGCGCGCGCATCCGGCGCTGCGTCACGGCGACAAATCACGCGCGGTGCTGGTCGGCGATCTCAATGTCGCTCCGCTGGAGCACGACGTGTGGAGCCACAAGCAGATGCTCAAAGTGGTGTCGCACACGCCGATCGAAGTAGAGAAACTGACGGCGGCACGGCTTGCCGGCGGCTGGGTCGACAGTATGCGGGTGCTGACGCCGGAACCGGCCAAGCTCTTCACCTGGTGGAGCTATCGCTCACCTGACTGGCAGGTGTCAGACCGCGGGCGGCGGCTCGATCACATCTGGACCTCACCGGCGCTTGCCGACCGCGTGTCGAAGATCAGGATCGCACGCGATTACCGCGCCGCCGAGCGGCCATCGGATCATGTGCCGGTGACGGCGACGATCGAGGTGTAAACGTCAGGCCGATTGGTCGTCGAGACCGAGCGCGAGCCGCGCACGCACCGGCGCAAGGTCGTTTGTGCATTGCTCAACCCGCTGCGCAATGACGTCGCGCAGCGCGCGGGCGGCATCCGGGTAGCCTTCCAGAACTTTCAGAAACAGCGTGCGCGGAACGCGGATCACCACCGTTTCCTCAAGCGCGATCGCCGTTGCCGGGCGCGCATTGCCGGTGATGAGCGTCAGTTCGCCGATGAGGGCGCCGGGCCCGAGCGTGCGTTCGCTGTCGCCGTCGCGCTGCGTTCCCGGCAGGAGACGCATCGCGCCCTCCTGAATGACATAGCCGGAATTGCCCGGTTCACCGGCATAGAACAGCACGGAGCCGTTCGACACCACTTGCGCTTCCGCGCCGATCGCGAGAATGCGCAGCGCCTCGTCGCCGAGCAGCGCGAGCGTCGGCACCCGTTTGACCAGCGTGATGTCGTCGTCAAGCGCCATCAATGACCATTATTGTTTGCGCGTGATCTTGTCCGAAAGCCGCTTCACACTTTTCCGGATCATGCCCTAGGGCACCAGCTTGTAGCCGCCGGCTTCCGTCACCAGGATCGCGGGCGTCGCCGCGTCCTTTTCGATCTTCTGCCGCAGGCGATAGATGTGCGTTTCCAGGGTGTGCGTGGTGACGCCTGAATTGTAGCCCCACACTTCCTGCAGCAGCGTCTCGCGCGACACCGGCTTCTGTCCGGCACGGTAGAGATAGCGCAGGATCGCCGTCTCCTTTTCGGTGAGCCGCACCTTGGTGTTCTTCGGCGTCATCAGAAGTTTGGAGCTCGGCCGGAACGAGTAGGGGCCGATGGTGAAGATCGCGTCCTCGCTCGCTTCGTGCTGACGCAGTTGTGCGCGGATGCGCGCAAGCAGCACGGCAAAACGGAACGGCTTGGTGACGTAGTCATTGGCGCCGGATTCGAGACCAAGGATCGTGTCGGAATCGGTGGCGTTGCCGGTCAGCATGATGATCGGCGCCTTGAATCCGTTCTTGCGCAGGATCCGCACGGCTTCGCGGCCATCCATGTCCGGCAAGCCGACATCCATGATCACGAGATCGACCTGCCCGGCTTTCGCCGCCTGCACGCCTTTGGTGGCGGTGTCGACCGCTTCGGCCTGAAACTCCTCATGCAGAGTGAGTTGCTCGACCAGCGCCTCACGCAGCTCGGTATCATCGTCGACGATGAGAATCGTGCGCGTATTGGCCATTCCAGTTTGCCCCCAAAGGCGACGGTCCGATCCGGCGATGCCGGGTGGACCGATGGTGCCCGGTCCTCGCGAAGTAGAACATTCGGGGCTAAAAGGGCAAGCGCCGGAATTTTGAATAAAGTCAAAATTGTCGTGATTCGAGGGATTTACGGGATGGCGCAGCAGGAATTGAAGCGGATCGCGGTCCGTGCCCGCCCCGGCCACCCGACCCAGGGCTGGCTCCTGGCCGACGGCCAGGCCATCCCGGTAGCGCTCGGCCGTGGCGGCATCCGCGCCAACAAGCGTGAGGGCGACGGCGGCACCCCGCGCGGTCGCTTTTATCCGGTGCGGCTGTGGTGGCGGGCCGACCGATTGCCCCGGCCCCGGACCGGCCTGCCGGTCCGGCGGATCCGGCCCGATGACGGCTGGTGCGAGGACCCGCACGACCGGCACTACAATCAGCCGGTCCGCGTACCGGCCGCGAGCGGCGCCGACCGGCTGACCCGATCGGACGCGCTCTACGACCTGATCATCGAACTCGACCACAACACCCGGCCGCGGATCGCCGGCCGCGGCAGCGCCGTGTTCGTGCATATCGCCCGGCCCGCTTTTGCGCCGACCGCCGGCTGCGTCGCCCTCACCCGCCCGGCGCTGCAACGGTTGCTGGCCCGGATCAGCCCCCGCACCGCCATCGAGATCAGCGTCGACAACCGTCCGGTAACGTTTCGTTAGCCATCTGGCGCGCCGTTGGCTTTTGATCGATCCGGTTCATAAAAATTTTCTTCCCTGCGCGTAACCTCTT
>JBQCFU010000103.1:0-2604 GCA_051958775.1 Pseudolabrys sp. | reverse complement strand
CAGAAAGCGGCGTTCATCGCCGCCACCTTCGCCGCCATGGCCGACCTGATCGGTCCGCTGCACAGCGAGAGCTATGTGCACGTCAACGAGGTGCGCGGTGATGCTTACGGCTACGGTGGCGTGACGCAGAACGAGCGCTATATCGCCGGCCGGCTGCAGCCGCAGATCAAAGCGGGTCCTAAGGCGGCGTGAGCGCGGGCTCCGGCGCGGCGTTCACCGTCGCGCCGAACAGCCCTTCGAACTGCTGACGGAGTGCGACGTCAACATCGTCCATCGTCGCCGTCAGGCCGAGATCGGCGAGGCTGGTGACGCCGTAGCGCTGTTCGGAAATGCCGCACGGCACGATGCCGGAAAAATGCGTCAGGTCCGGCTCGACGTTGAGGCTGATGCCGTGCAGCGTCACCCACTGGCGGATGCGGATGCCGAGCGCGGCGATCTTGTCCTCATAGCCGGTCCCTTTGTCGGGCCGCTTCACCCAGACGCCGACACGATCCTCGCGCCGTTCGCCGCGCACATTGAATGCGTCGAGGGTCTGGATCAGCCATTCCTCGAGACTGGCGACGAAGCGGCGCACGTCCGGCGTGCGGCGGCGCAGGTCGAGCATCACATAGGCCACGCGCTGCCCCGGCCCGTGATAGGTGAGTTGCCCGCCGCGTCCGGCCTCGTAGACCGGGAACTGGCTGCTGTGCAGATCCTCGGGGCGGGTGCTGGTGCCGGCGGTGTAGAGCGGCGGGTGTTCGAGCAGCCACACCAGTTCCGGCGCCGCGCCGGCGGCGATGGCCGCGACCCGCGCATCCATCATCCGCAGGGCATCCTCGTAGGCGACCGGCGTATCGCTGATCCGCCACTCGACGGGGGCGGAGCCGGTGGTAGCCAGGAAGCCGGTCGGGAGAGGTTCACGCATATTAATCACTCGGTAACCATACCATGGTCACCTGACGGGGAACGGAATCTGACCGTCCGGGCCGAATGCCCGGTGTTTTGCCCGATCCTTTGACCGACTTTTTGCAAGGAATGCACCAACCGTGTCGACCCTCAATCACGTCTCGCTCGATATCACTGTGGTGTTAGGTACGACGTCCATGCCGATTCACCAGGTGCTGCGGCTCGGCCGCGGCGCGATCATCGAGCTCGATTCGACCGAGGATGACGCGGTGAAGATTCTCGCCAACGACATGCCGGTCGCCAAGGGCACGGTGGTGGTCAACGGCAACAAGATTGCCGTGGAAGTGGCGGAATTGCTGCCGCGCGCCCCCGATCAGCGGTAATTGAGGGCATTATCCCGAAGTCGCTCTCTGGCTCTTGTCGGTCGGGGGGCGATTTGTTACATGGCGGCCGTTCAGGCGCAGCCGGGACGGAATTGCGCCTTTATTTCTCATGCGGCCGTGGCGGAATTGGTAGACGCACTAGCTTGAGGTGCTAGCGGGTAACACCGTGGAAGTTCGAGTCTTCTCGGCCGCACCACTTACTAAATTGGCTTACAAATCAGCTACTTAGCGACGGGTTGAACCGGAGCTTTGTAGCAGATTTGTGGACCAGATTCCGGGAAAAGTTGGCCCTAAGTCGGTATCAAACGTATACCGACTCAATTCGGCCATGAACCGGCGCAAAGATATTGGCGTTCTGAATTTCGCCACCGACCGAGAAACTGCGTCGGCCCGTAACATCCAACATCCCGTCTACGCCGAGAGAGTGCGCGCGGACACCTCAAGCCCTCACAGGGCAAGGTCCGTATGCGTCCCGGCATTCCCGCACGACTCAAGAACTGGCTAGGTCTCGAAACCAAGGAAGCGTCCACGCTGGCTGATCCGGCCGCGTGGCTAATCGACCTATTCGGCGCTTCCCCCGCCACGTCCGGCGTCTCTGTGACGCCAGCGACGGCCATGCGGTGCGCACCGGTGCGGTGCGCCGTTCGATCAATTTGCGAGACGGTCGGTCAGCTTCCGCTGCACGTCTATCGTCGCAACAGCGACGGCTCGAAAGAGCGCGCCCCGGACCATCCGGCCTATTCGCTTCTCCATGACTTCGCGAACGACTGGACGCCTGCCGCGCTATTCCGCGAGTCCCTCACGCAAGATGCGCTGTTGGACGTTGGCGGCTTTGGGTTCATCAATCGCGTAGATGGTCGCCCCGTCGAATTGCACCGACTTAACCCGGCAGGGATGACGGTCGGCGCTGACCCCGTGACCGGCGAGCCGGTCTATCAGTACCAGAGCGGGAAGGGGCAGACGCGCACCTTCGCCCGGCAGGACATTCTGCACATCCCGTCACCCGCTATGCCGGGGTCGTCGTTGATCCGCGATGGCCAGGAAGCCATCGGCCTCGCCATCATCATGGAGACGCATGCGGCCAAGTTGTTCGGTCGCGGCGCACGTCCGTCCGGCATTCTCAAATTCCAGAACAAGCTAGACGCTGAAACCGCGAAGCGCATCAAGGCATCGTGGGAAGCTGCGCACAGTGGCTCCAATAGTGGCGGGACCGCTGTTCTTGAACAGGGCGGCGACTTCGAGTCGCTGACCATGCTCAGTACCGATGCTCAGTTCCTTGAGCTTCGAAAGCATTCTATCGAGGATGTAGCGCGCATCTTCCGCGTGCCGCCGATCT
>JBQCFU010000102.1:0-2384 GCA_051958775.1 Pseudolabrys sp. | reverse complement strand
ACACCCGGATTCTCGACCTCGCGGGCAATATCCCCCGGATCGGCCGCCTCTCGGAACCCGACGCCAGCGCCACGGCGCATTCCAAGCTGTGCGGCTCGACCGTCACCATAGATCTCAAGATGGACGGGCCGGTCGTGGCCGACTTCGCCCATGACGTGAAGGCTTGCGCGCTCGGGCAGGCCTCCTCCTCGCTGATGGCACGGCATGTGGTCGGCGCCACCGCCGAGGAACTGCGCGGGCTGCGCGAGACCGTCCGCAAGATGCTCATGGAGAACGGTCCGGTGCCGGACGGCAAATGGGCCGACTTCGCGGTGCTCGAGCCGGTGCGCGAATACACGGCGCGCCACGCCTCGACGCTGCTGACCTTCGACGCGGTGGTCAACGCCATCGACCAGATCGAGAGCAAGCGCGCGCAAGCGGCGGAATAGCCCGGCCGCCTCGCCCCTCCGACCCGCTACTGCTTGGGCGTCGTATCCTCGGCGTGGGCCAGCGCGCCGTTTTTCGGATTGATCTTGGTGCCGATCTTGCCGCCCGCGTCGGCGACGGCCTTGCCGGCCACGCGTTCACAGGAGGCGGCGAGCTTCGGGAAATTGCCCGAGAACCCGACATTGCCGAGCCGGATCGAGGTCGCCTCGCCTGCGTCGCTGGCGCCCTTCGCGTGCGTCATGCTGGTGGCCACGACCAGTGAGCGCGGCTTGCCGCCGGCGAGCGCGCGCACCAGTTCACCCGGAATGATGCCGCTGGCGAAGGTCTCGATCTCGCTGTCCGTTTCCGCTTTGCGCGGCACGATGGTGAGCGGCAGCGTGCGGCTGGCGATGCCGAGCGTGACTTCGGCGACCGTCGCGGGATCGCCGCCGCGGCGCGCGCGCGTTTCCGAATAGCTGACGATGTAATTGTCCACCGACGAACCGCAGGCGAAGGTCAGATCGAACAGGCCGATCTCCTCGCCCTCGACCGTCACCGGATGGCGGCGAGTCAGCGCGGTGCCCTGCATCTCGCTCAGCAGCGCCCAGCCGGCACGACCGACATTGCCGCCGTCGTCGCGCACCAGCGTCGCCGGCGACACGGGGCTGCCGGTGGTCGGCGTCATCGCCGCCGGTGTCACGGATGCCGCCTTCGGCGCGGTGTCGGTCACCAGTTCCAGCCGCTGCAACTCTGCGGTTGAGAGCTGGCGCATCGGCTCCCACGGAGGAATGCGCAAGGCGAGATCGAGAATGCCGGCGCCGACGCCCATATCGACGACATATTGCGCCAGCCGCGCGATGTCGCGCTGCACCAGCATCAGGTCTTCGGCCGAATAGGTTCCCGCGGTCGGATCATCGCGGCGATCGCCGAGCCAGATCTGATGCACCATCACCCGCGCCTCGGCCGGCACATGGCGATGCGTGCCGCCGAGCAGCACGAAGGCGCACATGGATTCGCAGTCGGCATGCGGATCGACGCGCAGCGGCGTGCTTTTGCCCGCGTCAGCCGCTTCGACAGGTCGTTCAATATGGCCGACCATGGTGGCAAGGCCGAGTCGCCGGATCTCGCGGCCGAAAGCCAGCGCGCCGAGCACCGAGCCGCCATCGGAATCGAGCACCACCGTCGCGCCGCCCAGATCCTTGCCGGCGGCGAAGGCGCGGAAGTCACGCGGCGTGTCGGCGGTGATCGAGCCATAGGCCGAGATCAGCCGCGAACAATCCGCCTTGCATTGATCGGCCGTGCCAGTGCTGAAGAGTTCGAACCGCATCGGCACCGAGCGATCGTCGCGCGCGGCGAAGCTCAGGGTCGGCATGAATGCGGTCAGGATCGCGGCCAGCGCCGCGGTCGTCACAGCCAGTCGTCTCATCGAACCGTTTATTCCCCTTCACCTGTCCGCGGTCTTGTGAGCCGGGGTTACCAGGCGACGTGCTACCCTCCGAAATAGTCATTCGAAAATAGTCGTGAAGGTCCACGAGTCGGTAGTGCAAAAAAGACGCTATTGCTGACCTTTTTAAGACACGCGCAGTTCCATCGGGTTCCAGGAACTCCTATCTCACAAGGCGAAATGCACGGTTCCGATCATCCGCTTCTGTCAGTGCCGCGACGCATCGGCCGCGTGCTGATCCATGGCTATCGCTATGTCCTCTCGCCGCTGATCGGGCCGCGCTGCCGGCATCTGCCGAGTTGTTCCGAATACGGCGAGACGGCGATCATGCGCTACGGGCTGTGGGCCGGCGGCTGGATGACCCTGGCGCGACTCCTGCGCTGCCAGCCGTGGGGCACCCACGGCCTCGACTTCGTGCCGGATGCGCTGCCCGCCCGGGCGCGCTGGTTTCTGCCATGGCGCTACGGCCGCTGGCGCGGCACCAACACCACGCCGCCCGCCAGCGGGCGGACGATGGAACCCGACTGTTGCGCCC
>JBQCFU010000101.1:0-5623 GCA_051958775.1 Pseudolabrys sp. | reverse complement strand
GAATTGCGGCCGGGCGTCACTCCTTATGTGGAGGCCGGCTACGACACGCGCGTGCACGATCTCACCACCGACTATTTCGGCTATCAGCGCGACTCCCGCGCGTGGCTCGGGCGCGTCGGCACGACCTTCGAGTTGAGCCGCCTGCTCACCGGCGACGTGTCGATCGGCTATACCAAGCGCAGCTATCAGGACACACGCCTGACGGACGTGAAGGGTCTTCTGTTCGACGCGTCGCTGCTGTGGAGCGCGACATCGCTCACCAATGTGAAACTCACCGGTAAATCCAGTGTCGGTGAATCCACCGTGCCCGGCATTTCCGGCGTGCTGTATCGCGATGTTGGTTTGCAGGTCGATCACGCCCTGCGCCGCTGGCTGATCGCCACGGTGAAATTCGGCTTCGGCTTCGATCTCTATCAGGGCAGCGCGGCAGCGTTCGGCATCGACTCGGATCGTCAGGACCAGCGCTATGCGGTCGGGTTGGGCCTGACCTACAAGTTCAGCCGCGAATTGTGGTTGAAGGGCGAAGTGCGCCGTGAATGGTTGCGCTCGAATGTCACCGGCTACAACTACGAAGCCAATGTGTTCCTGCTCGGCCTGCGTTTGCAGAAGTAGCGAGCAGGGCGGTCGCTATCGTGCTTCCACGGTAAGATGCGCAATCTCGTGGACCGGCGCGAGCCGGTGCCGCACGGTCGCCGGATCGATGCCGGTGATGCTGACGATTGCCGCATGCGCGCCGGGACCGATGCGCCAGACATGCAGATCTGTGATCTGCGCGTCGCCGGGTCCCTCGATTTCGTGGCGGATTTCCTGTTCGAGATGCGGATCGGCGGTGTCGAGCAGCACCCCTGCCGTGTCGCGCAGCAGTGTCCATGACCAGCTGGCGATGACGATCGCGCCGACGATGCCCATGGCCGGATCGAGCCAGACCCAGCCGAGATAGCGCCCGCCGAGCAATGCCACGATGGCGAGCACGGAGGTGAGCGCGTCGGCAAGCACATGCAGATAGGCCGAGCGCAGATTGTTGTCGTGATGCGGATGATGATCCGCATCATCGTGACCGTGCGCATGATCGTGCGAATGGCCGTGACCATGTCCGTGCGAATGTCCGCCGAGCAGCGCTGCGCTGGCGATGTTCACCAGCAGACCGACGACGGCGATGATGGTCGCTTCGCCGAATGCGACCGGCTGCGGGTCGTACAGGCGTCCGGCGGATTCGATGGCGATGATGATGGCGACCAGCCCGAGGATCAGTGCCGACGCGAAGCCGGCGAGATCGCCGATCTTGCCGGTGCCGAAACTGTAGCGGCGATTATGGGCGTGCCGTTTCGCGTAGGCGTAGGCGGCGGCCGCGATCCCGAGCGCACCGGCATGAGTCGCCATGTGAAAACCGTCGGCGAGCAGCGCCATCGAGTTGAACAGCGCGCCGGCGATGATTTCCCCGACCATCATCGTCGCGGTGAGGATCACCACCCACAGTGTGCGCCGGGCATTCTCGTCGTGGCCCGAGCCCAGGAATACGTGATCATGGGCCAGCGGATGACGCTCGGATGCATATGACATGCCGATGCTCCTATTTCGCGTAGCGGCGCACCGCGGCGAGAAGTTCGTCGGCGCCGGCTGCGCGGGCCGTATCGGTGAGACCGGGGCGCGCGACATGCTCGCGCACATGGTCCTCGATCAACTCGTCCATCAGGCCGAGCACTGCGCCGCGAATCCCCGCGACCTGGTGGAGGACGGTCGCGCAATCCGCTTCGCCGCTGATTGCCTTTTCAACGGCTGCGACCTGCCCGGCGATCCGCCGGACGCGAGCGAGCAGTTGGTCCTTGTTGGCGTGGGTGTGTGACATAGGATAGGACCCTACCCTATATAGAGGGCCGACGAAAGAGGGCGCAATGCCCGCACATCAGGGCGTTTACGCCCGTCTTCGACGGGCTGTTTGCGGGCACTACGCGGAGCGGTGTCTATTTCTTGTGCCGGCTGATCAGCCGAGCAGCTTCCTGATCTCGCCGCGGAATTCCGAGGCGATATCCGGCCGCTCCAGCGCATAGGCGACATTGGCGGAGAGGAAACCGATCTTCGAGCCGCAGTCGAAGCTGCGGCCTTCGAATTTCAGGCCATAGAACTTCTGCCTGTCCATCAGGTGCAGCATCGCGTCGGTGAGCTGGATTTCGCCGCCGGCGCCGCGCTCCTGCTTTTCGAGGATGTCGAACACCTCCGGCTGCAGGATGTAGCGGCCGGTGATGATGAGATTGGACGGTGCGTCCGCCGGCTTCGGCTTCTCCACCATCTTGGTGATGGCGAAGGCTTTGCCCTTCGGTTCGCCGACGCCGACGACGCCATAGCTCGACACGCGATCATGCGGCACTTCCTCGACGGCGATGATGTTCGCCTTGTCGCCGATTTCGTTGGCGGCATCGATCATCTGCGCGAGGCAGCCGCGCGGATGCTGCACCAGCACGTCGGGCAGCAGCAGCGCGAACGGTTCGCGACCGACCAGTTCGCGCGCGCACCAGACCGCATGGCCGAGGCCGAGCGGCGACTGCTGGCGGGTGAAGCTGGTGTTGCCGGCGCCGGGCAGATCATTTTCCAGCGCCGACAGCTCGTTCTTCTTGCCGCGCCCCTCGAGCGTCACTTCCAGCTCGAACTGCCGGTCGAAGTGGTCTTCGATGACGTTCTTGTTGCGGCCGGTGACGAAGATGAAATGCTCGATCCCGGCCTGTCGCGCCTCATCGACGACGTGCTGGATCAGCGGACGGTCGACCACCGTCAGCATTTCCTTGGGCATCGCCTTGGTCGCGGGGAGAAAACGGGTGCCAAGACCGGCAACCGGGAAGATGGCCTTGCGAATACGGGTCATGAAAAACCGGAGGTTCCAGAACAGAGAGAGGTGAACGACTTGTCAGGGCTTGGCCGCGGCCTTGCCCGATTTGGTGGTTATGTCTCTAGTGTGCCGGCCTTGATGATATCTTGATGGATATCCAGCCGACAGAACAGCGGGAGCTGTTAACGTCACCGAAACGATAACCGGGCACCCATAGACGCGGGAAATGAGGACGGATTGAGGCTCGTGCTGCCTATGGGACCGACCGGTTTGCGGATGCCCCGCGCGTTCATTCTTTCGCTGGCTGTGGCGGCCTTTGCCGCTGTCTTGGCGGCCGGTGGTGTTTTCGCACCGGCGATCGCTCAGCCAAAGGCCGACCGCATCGTCACCGGCTCGATCTCGTTCAACGCCAAACCCTCCAACGTGAAGCCGTGGAGCGGCGAGTCGGGAGCTTCCGGCCATCCGGAAATGAGCGCCGAGGCGATCCGCGCGGCTGCGGACGATTTCCCGCGCTGCATCCAGAGCCTGTGGCCGCAGGCGGCACGTCACGGCGTCAGCCGGGCCAGCTTCGATACCTTCACCGCCGGGCTGAAGCCCGACCTGCGGCTGATGGATCTGATGGACAGCCAGCCGGAATTCACCAAGTCCTTCTGGGACTACCTGGATGTGCTCATCACCGATGCCCGCATCCAGAAGGGCCGGGAACTGCTGGAGAAATATCGCCCGGTGTTCGACCGGGTCGAACAGGCTTACGGCGTCGACCGGCATATCCTCGCGGCGATCTGGGGTGTCGAAACCAACTACGGCACGCTGGCCGGAGACCGGCCGGTGCTGCGCTCGGTGGCCACGCTCGCCTGTATCGGCCGCCGCCAGGCTTACTTCCGCGACGAATTCCTGATCGCGCTGGAGATCCTGCATCGCCGCGATATCACGCCGGAGCATTTCGTCGGCTCCTGGGCGGGCGCGTTCGGGCCGACCCAGTTCATGCCGCGCGCGTTCAAGCGCTTCGCGGTGGACTTCGACGGCGATGGACATCGCAACACCGTCGATTCCATCCCCGACATGCTCGCCTCGACGGCGAACATGATGAAGAAGAACGGCTGGCAGGCCGGCCATAGCTGGGGCTACGAGGTGGTGGTGCCGGCCACGCTCGATTTCTCGCTGGCCGACAAGGCACGCATGCTGAGCATGCGCGACTGGGAACGGCTCGGCGTGCATCGCGTGAACCGCGCGGCGTTTCCGCGGCCGGATGACCATGCGTTCCTGCTGGTGCCGGCCGGCGTGCAGGGGCCGGGCTTCCTGATGACGCACAATTTCCGCGTCATCATGAAATACAATCCGGCCGAGGCCTATGCGCTCGCGATCGGCCATCTCGCCGACCGGCTGCGCGGCGGACAGGCTTTCGTGCAGGACTGGCCGCGCTACGAGCGGGTGCTGTCGCGGGCCGAGCGGCTCGAACTGCAGCAGTTGCTGGCGACTCATGGCTTCCCGATCGGCGAGCCGGACGGCCGGCTTGGCGGGCAGACCCGCGCGGCGATCCGGGCGTTTCAGAGCCGCACCGGCCGGGTGCCGGACGGGTTTGCCTCGGCGAGCGTTCTCGACATGCTGCGCGGGCGTTAGAGCATCATTCCGAAAAGCGGGAACCGGTTTTCGGGAAAGATCGTGCTCTAATAAAAAGTCCTGAAAAGCATAGATCGGCCAAGCACATCCGGGTGAGGGGCCGATCTTCAAGTTGACATTTTTCTCGGGCTGATGACCTTGGTTTAAATCCTGGTTTTACGGTGCCGGCATCGTCGGCACATCACCGGCCGGTCCTGATGGGTCAGATCCGCTCCTGCTTCACGACTCTCGCTGCGGCCGTTCTGGTCGTTGCCGCCGGCATGCTGTGCGCCGTTGACGGCGCCGAGGCGCAATACCGCCGGCCGAGTTTCCTCGAGCAGTTGTTCGGTGGCGGCGGATTCCAGCAGCCGCCGCCGCAATATCAGCAGCGGCCGCAGACGCATTCGTCGCAGCCCCAGCAGACGGATTCCAGCCGCGCGCCGCCGCCGCGCAAGAGCGACAAGACCGAAACGCCGCCGTCGACGACCGTGATGGTATTCGGCGACTCGTTTGCCGACTGGCTCGGTTACGGCCTCGAGGATTCGCTCTCCGATACCCCGGAGGTCGGCGTGGTGCGCAAGAACAAGACCTTTTCCGGTCTGATCCGCTACGAAGCGCGCGGCGATCTCGATTGGCCCAATGTCGTGCGCGACACGCTGTCGAAGGAGAAGGCCGACTTCGTCGTCATCATGCTCGGTCTGAGCGATCGTCAGGCGATCCGCGAAGCGCCGCGCAAGAAGGACGACAAGAAGGACGCCAAAAAGGACGACAAAGCGAAAGACGAGAAGGCCAAAGAGGAAAAGAAGGACGACAAGGACAGCAAGGACGCCAAGAAGGACGGTGCGGCAGACGACAAGCCGGCGTCGGCGGCCAACGATGCCGACGACGAAGGCGAGCAGCCGAACATCGCCGCGCCGGAGCGCACGACCCGCGCGCCGGGCGGCAGTGCCGAAGTCCGCAGCGACCGCTGGGCCGAGCTTTATTCGCGCAAGATCGACGAGATGATTGCCGCGGCGAAGTCGCGCGGCGTGCCGGTGATCTGGGTCGGCCTGCCGTCGCTCCGCGGGACGCGTTCGACCTCGGATGCGCTCTATCTGAACGATCTCTATCGCAGCCGCGCGCTGAAGGCGGGCATCGTCTATGTCGATGTCTGGGACGGCTTCGTCGACGAAAATAACCGCTATTCGCTGCACGGTCCGGACG
>JBQCFU010000100.1:0-6544 GCA_051958775.1 Pseudolabrys sp. | reverse complement strand
TTTCGCAGATGAAGCCGTTGTTCATCATCAGCAGCGAATAGATCGCTTCCTGCACGCCGGTCGCGCCGAGCGAATGGCCGGTGAGCGACTTGGTGGCGGAGATCGGCGGGCATTTGCCGCCGAACACCTGGCGGATCGCCTCGATCTCCTTCTCGTCGCCGATCGGCGTCGAGGTCGCGTGCGGATTGATGTAATCGATCGGCAGCTTGGCGGTGTCCGTCGCCATCTTCATGCAGCGGATCGCGCCTTCACCGGACGGCGCCACCATGTCGAAGCCGTCCGAGGTCGCGCCGTAGCCGGCGACTTCGGCATAGATCTTCGCGCCGCGCGCCTTGGCATGCTCCAGCTCTTCGAGCACCAGCACGCCCGCACCGCCGGCGATGACGAAGCCGTCGCGATCCTTGTCGTAGGCGCGCGAAGCCTTGGTCGGCTTGTCGTTGTAGCCGGTCGACATCGCGCCCATTGCATCGAACAGCACCGACATGGTCCAGTCGAGATCCTCGCAGCCCCCGGCGAACACCATGTCCTGCTTGCCCCACTGGATCAGCTCGTAGGCATTGCCGATGCAGTGGTTGGAGGTCGCGCAGGCGGACGAGATCGAATAGTTCACGCCCTTGATCTTGAACCAGGTGGCGAGCGTCGCCGACGCGGTCGACGACATCGCCTTCGGCACCGCGAACGGGCCGACGCGCTTCGGGCCCTTGGTGCGGGTCGTGTCGGCGGCGTCGACGATGGCGCGCGCGGACGGACCGCCGGAACCCATGACGATGCCGGTGCGCGGATTGGAGATGTCGCTCTCCTCCACGCCGGAATCGCGGATCGCCTGCTCCATCGCCACGTGGTTCCACGCGCCACCCTGGCCAAGGAAGCGCATGGCGCGACGGTCGACGGCACCGGCCGGATCGAGCGTCGGCATGCCGAACACCTGGCAGCGGAATCCGAGCTTGGCGTATTCGTCGGAGTACGAAATGCCGGATTTGCCTTCACGCAGACTGGCCAGCACTTCCTGCGTGTTGTTTCCGATGGACGAGACAATGCCCATCCCCGTCACCACAACCCGTCTCATCCCTGCCTCACTGAGTTCGCACGCTCGTTGATGGGCCGTCTGGCCTGGAAGGACCACATGCGGCGGCGTCGCCGCCGTCTGCGTCCGTGAATATGGCCCAATGACATGGCCTGCGGAACACGCAGGCGCAAGTCTTCAATCAAGTCTTCAGTGGCGTCTCACAGGACACCGGGGGCGGGTTCCTTCCAGAACCCGGTCCATTCGATCAGGCAGCCCCGGAAGGCGCCGGCGCGGCCTCGTCGCGGAACAGGCCGACCTTGAGGTCCTGGGCCTTGTAGATCTGCGTGCCGTCCGCCGAGACCCAGCCGTCGGCGATGCCCAGCACCAGCTTGCCCCGCATCACCCGCTTGAGCTCGAGGCCGTAGACGACCTTTTTCACGTTCGGCAGCACCTGGCCGGAGAACTTCAGCTCGCCGAGACCCAGCGCCCGGCCCTTGCCCGGCTGACCGAGCCAGCCCAGGAAAAAGCCCAGCAACTGCCACAGCGCATCGAGGCCGAGGCAGCCCGGCATCACCGGGTCACCCTTGAAATGACAGCCGAAAAACCAGAGATCCGGGCGCACATCGAACTCGGCGCGAACCAGACCCTTGCCGTTCTCGCCGCCCTCTTCGGAAATCTCCGTGATGCGATCGAACATCAGCATGGGCGGCAGCGGAAGCTGCGGATTGCCCGCTCCAAACAGTTCACCGCGGCCGCAGGCCAACAGATCTTCATAGCCAAAGCTCGACGGCCGGCTGCCCATGGACGGTCTTTCCTCGCTGCGCATGATGGAAGGTGAAGTCACACGTGAAGTCATAACGGGTAGTCTTGGCGCTGTCCTAACATAAGGGGTTCGGAGGGCAAAGATGGCGCCCGCAAGGTGCCGGGGTAAGGCGCTCTCGGGCGGAAATTCCGCTTTAGAATCAATCAAAGGTGGCCCTTCGGGCGTTGCGAAAGAGTTGCATCTAGCCGCCCGCTTCGTATATGTTGCAGATGAAACGGTCTTTCGACCGCTGACCCCGGGCCCTTGAAACCCGGACTGTTGAGCGTGACATGATGGATATGCGTACCAAGTTCGCCTCGTTGACCCACGTCGAGGATTCCGTGACGGCATCGACGACACAGCGCTCCGATCTCACCGGCTGCCCGTGGCATGACGTGAAGTCGATGCTGCGCTCGGTCGGCCTGCGTCCGACGCGGCAGCGCATGTCGCTCGGCTGGATCCTGTTCGCCAAGGGCGACCGGCATATCACCGCGGAAATGCTGTACGAGGAAGCGACCAAGGCGAAGGTGCCGGTGTCGCTCGCCACCATCTACAACACGCTGCACCAGTTCACCGAAGTCGGCCTGCTGCGTCAGGTCGCGGTCGAAGGCTCCAAGGCCTATTTCGATACCAACGCCTCCGAGCATCACCACTTCTTCGTCGAAGAGGCCAACGAGCTGGTCGACATTCCCGGCGCCGAAGTGATCGTCGACAAGATGCCGACGGCGCCGGACGGCTACGAGATTTCGCGCATCGACGTGGTCGTGCGCCTGCGCAAGAAATGATGCGCACCAGATAACTGCGCCAGAAGACTCCAAACATTCAGCCCGGCTTCGGCCGGGCTTTTTTATTGTCCGCTTTTCGCAGAGCCCGGGCGATTTTTTCCGGAGAGCGTGCCGGCGCGCTTGCAGCTTTCACGCGACTGTCGTCAACTCGGCCCAAGACCGAGAGACAATCGGTCGCAGAGACTTTGCGGTCGCAGGGAGTTTTTGGGCCATGCCGTCTTTCATCCGTCCGCTCGCGTTCGCCGCCGCGTTCGCCGCTTTTGCAACAGGCACACACGCCCAGACGCTGGAAGACAAGCTCGTCCTCGTGACGTCCTTCTCCAAGGATCTCACCGTGCCGTTCGCGCAGGCGTTCGAGAAGAAGCATCCGGGCACCAAGGTCGAGGTGCAGAACCGCAACACCGCCGCGGCCGTCGCCTTCATCCGCGAAACGAAATCCAATCCGCCGGACATGATGTGGGCCTCGGCGCCGGACGCGTTCGAGGTGCTGAAGAAGGACAAGCTGCTGCAGGCCTACAAGCCGCAGGCGCCCGGCATCGCCGACAAGGTCGGCTCCTATCCGGTCAACGATCCGGAGAATTTCTACACCGGCTTCGCCGCCTCCGGTTACGGCATCATGTACAACACGCGCTATCTGCGCGCGAACAGCCTGCCCGCACCGAAGCAATGGGACGATCTGAAGAAGCCGGTCTATGCCGGCCATGTCGGCATCTCCGCGCCGTCGCGCTCCGGCACCACGCATCTCACCGTCGAGACGCTGCTGCAGGGCGAGGGCTGGGAAAAGGGCTGGGCGTCGCTGCTCGAGATCGGCGGCAACTTCGCACAGGTGTCGGACCGTTCGTTCGGCGTGCCGGACGCGGTCAACAGCGGCCAATACGGCATCGGCATCGTGATCGATTTCTTCGGGCTATCGGCGAAGGCCTCGGGCTTCCCGGTCGAGTTCGTCTATCCGACCGTGACCACGCTGGTGCCCGCCAATATCGGCATCATCGCCAACGCCAAGAACCCGAACGCGGCAAAAGCCTTCGTCGAATTCCTGCTGTCGGACGAAGGCCAGCAGTTGCTGCTCGATCCGAAGATCCAGCGTCTGCCGGTGAAGGCTTCGGTCTACGCCAAGGCGCCGGCCGGCTATCCCAATCCGTTCAAGGATGCCTCGCTTGGTGCGCGCGTGAAGTTCGACGCCGACGTGTCGGAGGCGCGCTATGCGCTGCTCAACTCGCTGTTCGATCGCATCATCACCTTCCGTCTCAAGGAGTTGAACGCGGCATGGAAGGCGATCCACGAGGCCGAAGCAAAGGCAAAGAGCGCCGACGCCAGGAAGATGATCGAGGAAGCGCGCCGCCTCGCTACATCCGTGCCGATCGGCGAGAAGGAAGCGGCCGAGCCCGCCATCGCCGCCTCGTTCAAGGAACTGAAAAAGGGCGAGAAGGCCGCCGGCCGGCAGGCGGAGTTCGAGGAGAAGTGGGACAGCTTCGCCACCACGCATTATGCCGATGCCAAGGCCATCGCGGAAAAGGCGCTGGCCGCGAGATAGCGCGCCGCAGGGCCTCGTGATCCCGCTCGCACCCGCAGCCGCCGACCCATGAGCGCACCGTCCCTCACGGCGCCGCCGCAGGCGTCGCGCAATCCGCTCAACCGCTGGCTTGCCGCCAGCAACGCCAGCCCGTCCCAAGCGCTGGCGCTTCTCGTCATCGCGCTGCTGCTGATCGCGTTTCTGGTGGTGCCGATCGTGCGGGTGATCGTGGTCGCCTTCACCGGCCCCTCCGGCGGTTTCAGCCTCGTCCATTTCGGCGATTTCTTCCGCACCGGACTTCTGCGCGAGTCGTTCTGGAATTCGGTCTATGTCGGCGTGATGACAGTGGCGATCGCGAGCCTGATCGCAGTGCCGCTGGCGACGCTGCTGTCACGCTTCCAGTTTCGCGGCGCCGCACTCATTCATACGCTCGGCGTGCTGCCGCTGGTGATGCCGCCGTTCGTCGGCGCCATCGCCATGCAACTCATCTACGGCCGCAACGGCACCATCAATCTGATCCTCGGCGATCATTTCGGTTTCCGCATTCCGTTCCTGGAAGGCTTGAACGGCGTGATCTTCGTCGAGGCGCTGCACTACTTCCCGTTCATCCTGCTCAATCTGTCGGCATCGCTCGCCAATATCGACAGCAGCATGGAGGAATCGGCGCAGAATCTCGGCGCGTCGGGCTTCACGCTGTTCTCGCGCATCGTGTTTCCCCTCGCGCTCCCCGGTTATGTCGCCGGTGCGGCGCTCGTCTTCGTCAAGGTGTTCGACGATCTCGCCACGCCGCTCCTGCTCAACGTCAATGCGATGCTGGCGCCGCAGGCCTACCTCAAGATCACCTCGGTCGGCGTCGCCGATCCGATGGGCTATGTCATCTCCGTCATCATGATCTGCGCGGCGCTCGGCGCCATGGCGATCTCGACGCTGTCGCTGCGCCACATCGACTTCGCCACCACCCAGCGCGGCGGCGGCGGACTCGGCCGCCGCACGCTCGGACCTTTCGGCAATGCCGTTGCTGCGGTGTTCGTGGTCTTCATCCTGCTGCTGGTGCTGTCGCCGCATATCGGCATTTTCCTGCTGTCGATCGGCACGGTCTGGTCCTACGCCGAACTGCCGGACGGCTATACGCTCGCGCATTACGCCACCGTATTCAGCGAGGCGCAGGGGTTGATCGGCAACACGGTGCTCTATTGCGGGCTGGCCGGCCTGATCGACGTGATCATCGGCGCGGTGCTCGCTTATCTGGTGCTGCGCACGCGGCTGCCCGGCCGCAAGCTGGTCGAGCAGGTCGCGCTCGCCGCCGTCGCGGTTCCCGGCCTGGTGCTCGGGATCGGCCTTCTGCGTACCTATTACGCCGTGCATCTGCCGTTCACCGATGTGCCGTTCGCCACCTTCTGGCTGATGCTGGTGATCGCCTATGCGGTGCGCCGCCTGCCCTATGCGCTCACCGCCGCCACGGCGGCGCTGCGGCAATTGCATCTCAGTCTTGAAGAGGCGGCGGAGAATCTCGGCGCCGGCAAACTGTCGACGCTCTCGCGCATCGTCGTGCCGCTGGTCACCGGCGGCCTGTTCGCCGGCTTCGTGACGAGTTTCGCCACCGCCGCGGTCGAACTCTCCGCAACGCTGCTGCTGGTGGCCAATGAGCGCGACGCGCCGATTTCCTACGGCATCTATGTCTATATGCAGTCGGCGGCGGGCCGCGGTCCGGGTGCGGCGCTCGGCGTGATTGCCGTCGTCACGGTTGCGATTGCAACCTATTGCGCTTATCGCCTGTCGGAGCGCGAACGCGACCGCCGTTCGCGTGGAGGAATTGTCGCAGGACCTACACCATGACCCGCAGCGTCCGGATCGAACACGTCAGCTTCGGCTACGGCATGCAGACCGTGCTCGACGACGTCAGCCTCGACGTCGGCGCCGGCGAGTTCTTCGCCTTCCTCGGCCCGTCCGGTTCCGGCAAGACGACGCTGCTGCGGCTGATCGCCGGCTTCGGCGAACCGGCCGCCGGCCGCATTCTGATCGGCGACACCGACGTCACCGGCCTGCCGCCGTGGAAGCGCAATGTCGGAATGGTGTTCCAGAGCTATGCGCTGTGGCCGCACATGACCGTCGCGAAGAATGTCGCGTTCGGTCTGGAACGCCGCAAGCTCCCGCGCGCGGAGGTTGCCCGTAAGGTCGAAAGCGCGCTCGCGCTGGTCGGCCTCGCCGGCTATGCCGACCGGCGACCGGCGCAACTGTCGGGCGGCCAGCAGCAGCGCGTGGCGCTCGCGCGCACGCTGGCGATCGAACCGGACGTGCTGCTGCTCGACGAGCCGCTGTCCAATCTCGATGCCAAGCTGCGCGAGCGCATGCGCTGGGAGCTCAAGGCGCTGCAGCGCCGCACGGGCATCACCTTCGTCTACGTGACGCACGACCAGGCCGAGGCGCTCGCCCTGTCG
>JBQCFU010000099.1:0-3685 GCA_051958775.1 Pseudolabrys sp. | reverse complement strand
AGGCCAGGGTACACGCACTGGATTGTTGCAGGTTCTTGCGCAGGAACTGGGCGTTGCGCCGGATGCGATCGAAATCATCACGGGCGATACGCTCGTGACGCCGCTCGGCGGCGGTGCATGGGCTTCCCGCGGCGTCTCTCTCGGCGGCGAGGCTATCCTGCGCGCGGCGCGCCGGCTCAAGAGCAATATCCTGACCGTCGCTGGTTCACTGCTCCAAACCGACCCGGCGTCTCTGCAGCTCGAAAATGGCACGGTGCACAATGCCGCAGGCCTTGCGCAGATGAGCCTGGCCGACGTCGCGGGAACGGTCAGCTTCCGCTCGCATCTCATTCCGCTCGACAACATCCCCGATCTCGAAGTGGTCGAGAGCTTCGCGCCGCGGAACACACCTTATATCGCCGCAAACGGCATTCAGGCCGCGCACGTGGAAGTCGATCCTGAACTCGGCACCATCCGCGTACTCGATTTCTGGGTGGTCGACGACTGCGGCCGCGTCATCAATCCGATGCTGGTGGATGAACAGATTCGCGGCGGCGTCGTTCAGGGGATCGGCGCGGCGCTCTACGAGCAATGCATCTACAGCGCCGACGGCCAACTCGAGAACGGCAGTCTGGTCGACTATCTCGTGCCGATGGCCGGCGAAATGCCGGACATCCGCATCGCGCATGTGGAGACACCGACCGCGACCACCATTCTCGGTGCGCGCGGCGTCGGCGAGGCGGGAACGGTCGGCGCGGCGGCGGCGATCTGGACCGCCGTCAACGATGCGCTGGTGCCGCTCGGCGCCACGGTCACCGAGCAGCCATTCACCCCCGAGCATGTGCTCGACCGGCTTGCTTTGGTTGCTCGCTAACCGGCCCCGTTGACGGGCTTTATGGAAGTCCGTCTCTACGCTGCCTTTCGAGCAGATTACAGCAGGTTGACGATCGCGGTCTTCTTTCGCGTGAAATGCTCGAGCATCGCTTCGAGAGAAGCTTCCTTGCCCAGACCTGACTGCTTGAATCCGCCATAGGACAGGTTCGGCTGCACCACGAGGTTCTGGTTGACCTGCACGAAGCCGGCTTCCAGCCGATGAATGGCCTGCATTGCCTTCTTCAAATTGGACGTCCAGATCGTCGCCGCGAGACCGAACGAACTGTCGTTGGCGGCGTCGATCACCGCATCGAAATCCGTCCACGGAACGACCACCGTCACCGGCCCGAAAATCTCTTCCCGGATCAAGCGGCTATCTTGCGGCAAGCCGGTGAAGATCACCGGCTGCAGGAAGAAGCCATCGGCAAGCCGCTTGTCGGACGGCATTGCCCCACCGACATGCGCCTTGGCGCCTGCGGTCTCGCGGCCGAGCTTGATATATGACTGCACACGATCAAACTGCGACTGCGACACGATCGTACCGACATCCGTCGCCTCATCGAGCGGATCGCCGATCACCAGCTTGTTCAGCCGTTCCGACAATTTCGCGACGAATGCGTCGCACAGCGATGCATGGACATAGATGCGGCTGGCCGCGGTGCAGCTCTGGCCCTGCCGGGTGAAGCGCATCCCCGACATGGCGCCGTCGGTGGCGCGATCGAGGTCCGCATCGTCGCAGACGATCATCGGGCTCTTGCCGCCCAGTTCCAGTGTCACCGGGATCAGCTTGTCCGCCGCCGTGCGATAGACGATGCGCCCGGTCTCCACCGAACCGGTGAACGTGATCTTGCCGACATCCGGATGCGCCACCAGCGGCGCGCCGCAATCCTCACCGAACCCCGACACCACGTTGACGAGGCCAGCCGGCAAAATCCGGGAAATGATCTCGCATGTCCGCAACACTGCGAACGGCGCTTCTTCCGCCGGCTTCACCACCACCGCATTGCCTGCGACCAGCGCCGGCGCGATCTTGAGCGCCATCAGCATCAGCGGCACGTTCCACGGCAGGATCGCCCCGACCACACCGATCGGCTCATGCAGCGTCACCGTGAGCATGTTCGGGCTGAACGGCACGGTTTCGCCCTTCAGTTCCGGCGCCAGACCGCCGTAGAACGCAAAGACATCGGCCAACACACCTGCTTCGACGCGCCCCTCGGTGCGCAGCGCCTTGCCGGTTTCGAGCGCAATCAGCCGCCCGAGTTCTTCGACATGTGCCGTCAGCAGTCGTCCGCATTCAGCGATCAGCGCGCCGCGCTCGCGTGCCGACCGCTTGGCCCAGGCCTGTTGCGCCTTCCGAGCTGCCGCGACCGCGCGATCAACGTCAGCCGCATCCGCCCGCGCCGCTTCTGCGATCTTCTGGCGGGTCGCCGGACTTTCGATCGGAAAAGTTCGTCCGTTGACCGGTGGTACGAGCGAACCGCCGATCAGCAACTTGCCTGCGAGCTGCTGCGCCAGCTTGGCGGGATCGAGCTCGGGGGCTGTATTGACGGACGACATCGACATGACTCCAGCGGTTCGCATCACCGCGACCATCCATTCGCAGCGATCAGGATTTTTACGGCGCAAAACCCGAGCGGTGCCTGATCGACCGGCGCGGCGGAAGCGCGCCCCGGCGATTGACCAGCTTCGGATCGGACAGGTCCGGCGGTACATCGACGACACGCGGCCAAAAGCCATTGCGGTCGTCGATCATTTCCTTACCCGACGAGCATTCCATCAGGAACCCCGCCGTGTCGAGATAATAGGCGCACAGGTATCGCGGCGCTGCGGCGGTCCGCCTCCCCGGACCGGAGGACAGCCGACGGAATTGAGGACTTTGCTCCACTGGATACCCTCGTTAACTGCGCGAATTTCCAGCAAAAATGATGCAACCTGAAACGCCCGGGCAATGCCCCACGGCGTGGCGGCGCTTGTCCCGGCCTGAATCCGCACCAATTCACCGACAGCGCCCGCTCCGAAAGTCTAAGGCCAATGGCGGCCACAACTTCCGGCATGACATCGCCGGGAATGCGCAAAAAGGCGGCCGAAACGGGACCGCAAATACCGATTGCGGGCCCCGACCGAGTGGCTAACCTGAGCTGATCGACCCAGTCCGCACACACCGGGGTTTCGTATGGACGGGCACAGAAAGATCGTGAAATCGGCCGGGCGCGTCTTTGCCGTTCTCGAATATTTCGCGGAGGTCATGAGGCCGGCGAGCGCCGTAGAAATCCGCACCCATCTCGGCCTTCCCGCGTCGAGCACGAGCGCGCTCCTCGGAAGCCTCGTCGATCTCGGCTATCTGCACTACGACCCGCGGCGGCGTGTCTATCATCCAACCATCCGCGTCGGCTTTCTGGGCGACTGGGTCGAGGCCGGCGGATCGATGCGACGACTGCTGGAGGACCTCAAACGAGAGACGCATCAGCTCGTTGTGCTGGGCGCGCGCTGCCAGCTCAACGCCCAATATATCCAGGTCGTCCGCGCCAGCCATTCCCGCCCGGTTCGCTGCGGTACCCTGGCGCCCCTGACCCGGACGGCCGTCGGGCTTGTTCTGATGAGCAAGCTGGCTGATCCGGACATCGGCCGGCTCGTCACCCGGATCAATGCGGCTGAAATTCCCGGACAGCGCATCCCCTCGTCACAGCTCATCGATAAAATCCATGCCGTGCGCGAGGATGGATTCGCATTCTGCTACGGGCAGGTCACGCCCGGCGTCGGCGCGGTCGGCATGCCGCTGCCGTCATCTCACGATCAGCCGCCGATCGTCCTCGCTGTCAGCGGCAGCGGCAAA
>JBQCFU010000098.1:0-11744 GCA_051958775.1 Pseudolabrys sp. | reverse complement strand
AGTACGCCGCGACGTCGTTCTATCTGGCGATCGCCGCAATCCTGTTTGCCTGCGTGGTCACTCAGGACAGCTTGCAGCGGATGCAGATCCTCAAACTTGCGTACATTCTGTCGGCGGTGATCGCTGCGGTGATCGGCGTCGCCGCCTATTTCCGCGCGATCCCTGGCGCGGACCAGTTTCTGCTCTACGGTCGCGTCAAATCGACGTTCAAAGACCCGAACGTGTATGGGCCGTTCCTGATCCTGCCGCTGCTGTTTCTGGTTCAGGACATCATCGCCCGTGGGCCGCGCGTGCTGAACACAGCCGCCACGCTGGCGATCACCGCGGGGCTGTTCCTCAGCTTCTCGCGCGGCGCGTGGTTTCACACCGGGCTGTCGGCCGGAATCATGATCGTGCTGATGGTGCTCACCGCGCCGTCGCAGCGCGACCGCGTGCGCATCATCGGCCTCAGCGGCGTCGCCATGGCCGTGCTGGGCGTTCTGGTGGTGGCCATGCTGTCGGTCGGCTCGCTGCGGACGATGCTGATGGAGCGCGCGCAGCTCATCCAGTCCTATGACGTCGGTACCGGCGGCCGCTTCCAGTTGCAGGAACTCGCGGTCGGCACCATGCTCGATCAGCCGCTCGGGCTCGGGCCGTTCGAGTTCGCCCGTATCTTCGGTCTGCAACAGCACAACGTCTATCTGCAGGCGTTTCTCGTGTATGGCTGGGTCGGCGGCGCAGCCTATATTGCCATGGTGGTGACGACGCTGGTGATCGGCTTGCGCGCATCGTTCCTGCGCACGCCGTGGCAGCTTTACCTGATCGCATGTTACGGCATGTTCGTCGGCGAGGTCGCGGAAAGCTTCATCATCGATTCCGACCACTGGCGGCACTATTTCCTTGCGCTCGGTCTGGTCTGGGGCCTTTCGGTCGCGAGCATGAACGAGCGGCGCGCGCGTCTGCGCGTCGCCGCAGGCTTGCGATGAGCACCATGGCGCTCGACCAGAAAAGCTCGGTTGCGGCAGCCGCGACGCCGCGCAAGCGCATCGTCTTTCTCGGCACAGCCCATGACAATGGCGGCAGCTCGATCCTCGCTGGCGCGCTGGCGCAGCGCATGCGTGACGCCGGCCACGACGCCGAAGAGTGGTACCTGTTCGGCTCGCAGGCCCACGGCACCGGCCCGCATCGACGAGTGCTGTGCGAGGGCATGCGCTCGCGATCGCCAACCAAGCTCGTGGCGCTGACCGCGCATCTGTTGACGGAGTTGCACGCGCACAGGCCGGACGCGGTGTTCGGCCTGCAGTCGCTGTCGAACCTGTTGACCGGCTTCGGCGGCGAGCTGCTGCGCATTCCGCACCGGATCGCCACGCATCACAATCCGTCCGACCGGCTCAATCCTGTCTTGATGATGCTGGATGGCCTCGCCGGACGTGTCGGCGCCTATACCCGCATCGTCGCCTGCGCCGAACAGGTCGCCACCAGCTATCAGCGCGGCGGCGCGCCTTATGCGAAGCGGCTGTCGGTGATCGCCAATGGGCAGACCGCGCCGCAGCTCATCCCCCGCGCCGAGGCCCGCGCCTTCTTCGATCTGCCGGACGGCGCGCGCGTGATCGGCCAGATCGGCCGGCTGAGTTTCCAGAAGAACCAGGACTTCACCCTGGATCTGCTGGTGGCCAATCCTGACATCATGCTGCTGATGGTCGGCAGCGGGCCCGATGAAGCGGCGCTCGCCGCGCGGATCGCCGCGCAAGGGCTCGGCGACCGCGTCCGGCATGTCCGCGCGCTGCATCACGAACATATCGGGCATTTCTATTCCGCCATCGACGCGGTGGTCTTCCCGTCGCGGTTCGAGGGCCTGAGCCTTGCGGCGATCGAAGGGATCCACGCCGGCGTGCCGATGCTCGCGACCGACATTCCCTCATTCCGGGAAATGTTCGCGGCCTCGCCCTGGGCCACGCAGAACCTGCTGATGCCGATCGATCAGTCGGCCGTCTGGTCGGAGCGCCTGCGGCGGTGCTTCACCGATCCGGCGTGGCGCGCGCAGGCGCACGCAGCGTTCGCAGACATCGCGCCACAATTCTCGTTCGACACCATGGCACGGCGCTATCTCGCATTATTGGAAACCAGTGCTTGAGCGGTGTTGCGCCTGCGCCGGTGCATCCCTATAGTCCGCGCGCTTCGGTCGGGGCGTGGCGCAGCCCGGTTAGCGCACCAGTCTGGGAGACTGGGGGTCGTGGGTTCAAATCCCGCCGCCCCGACCAGCTAAATCACTGATACTTTGAGCTTTATTGCCATCGACAGCACCGGCGGACAGCGCAACCGCGCCGGGCTATCGCATCAAAACGCAGCGTCATTTAGCGAATCCATGGCAAAAAGGCCCGACCGTTATGGCCGAGCCTTTTTGACGTCATCTCACTCAGATTGTCGCGCTATTTCGCGTAGACGTAGCGCTCCGCGAGCGTGTCGTTGATCGCAAACCACTGGTGCTGTTCGTCGCGGAACGCGCGCCAGTCCTCATAGATCGCCTTGAAGCCGGCGCTCTTGGCGCTTTCCTCGGCGAGCGCCTCGTCGGTCGCCTTGCGCAGCGCGGCGACGATCTGCGGCGTGTAGAACGACAGCTTGGTGCCGCCGGCGACCAGTTCGCGGATCGCCTTGGCGTTCTTTGCGTCGTAAGACGCCAGCATCTCGATCTCGGCTTCGCGGCAGGCGGCCTGCAGCGCAGCCTTGTAGACCGCCGGCAGGTCGTTCCACGCCTTGAGATTGATATAGAGCGCGGTCGACGCTCCGAGTTCGATCACGCCCGGCGCGTAGTAATACTTCGCCACCTTCTGCAAACCGAACTTCTGGTCGTCATAGGGACCGACCCATTCCACCGCATCGATCGCACCGCGTTCGAGCGACGCATAGACGTCACCGCCGGCGATCTGCTGCGGCACCACGCCGAGCTTGGCCATCACCTTGCCGCCGAAACCGGCGACGCGCATTTTCAGACCCTTGAAGTCCTCCGGCGTCTTGATCTCCTTGCGGAACCAGCCGGCCATCTGCGCGCCGGTGTTGCCGCACGGGATCGCCTTCACGCCGGAGCGGGCATAGAGCTCGCTCATCAGCTTCTGGCCATTGCCCTGATAGTACCAGGCATTGTGCTGACGCGGCGTCATGCCGAACGGTACGCCGGTGTCGAAGATCAGCGACGGATCCTGACCGAGATAATAAAATCCGGCGGAGTGACCGAGTTCGACGGTTCCCTTGCCGACGCTTTCGAGCACGGCAAGACCCGGCACGATTTCACCCGCAGCAAAGGTTTGAATCTGGAAGCGGCCTTCGGTCAGTTCTGCGACCTTGCTCGCAATGGTCGGCCCTGCCGTGAAGACCGTGTCGAGGCTCTTCGGAAAGCTCGACGTCAGCCGCCACTTCACGGTCGGCAGCGACTGTGCAATCGCCGGTGTGGCGATGGCAGCCGGTACGACACCGGCGGCGGCGATGAATTTGCGGCGGTTCATTTTACGATGGCTCATGATGCAATTCTCTTGGTGGCGGCTGGCTTGCTCGGCGCCAGACAGTCCGGGTTGTTGCGCAGGATGCGTCGCGCCCAATAGGCAAAGGTCATCCCGACGATGAGCGGTTTGAGCAGGAAGTCGCGGGATTCTTCCGCGAGCGCTCCCGGCACGGGACGGATTTGCCCAGCGGCCGAAGCCCGCAGTTGCAGATCGGCGGCGCGCTCGAGATAAACGGCGAGGTAGGCAGCCTCCTCGACATTGCGGCCGGCGGTGAGCAGACCGTGATGCGCCAGCAGCAGCGCCTGCTTCTGGCCGAGCGCTTCGGAGATGATCCGTCCTTCGTCGTCGGCGATCGGCAGGCCCGGCCATTCCGGCAGCCACGCGCAATTGTCGTGGAACGGCGTTGCGTCCATATGCGCGACGACGAGATCGCTCTTGATCATCGACAGCGCTGAGGCGGCCGGTGGATGCGTGTGCAGGATGCAGCTCACATCCGGCCGAACGCGATAGACCCACAGATGGAAACGCGTCGCCGGGTTCGGAATGCCCTCGCCCTTGAGCACGCGCAGATCGTCGTCAACCAGCACGAGGTTGTCCTGGCTCGCTTCGTCGAAGCCGGCGCCGAGCCGCAGCGTCCAGTAGGTGCCCGGTTCGCGGCCGCGCGCGCTGCACTGGCCTGCCAGACCGCCGAAATGGCCGTTTTCTGCGAGGATATGCGCTGCGAGGATCAGGGATTCCTCGACGCTCCAGGGGTTGGGTTTGAAATGCGCGTTGATTTCGCTGTCGACACGCGTGGCGAATTTCTGTTTCTCGGCGGCAACGCTGGTCATGCCGTCTCCTCCCGGCGGTTCCGGAACTGGCGTGATGAAGCAAGTATCCTATAAGATATTTTTTGTATCTCAAGAGAAACAAACTCCAAAAGATAGAGTTGGTAATGACCGCCCTGTCCCCAGACGAGAGCCCCATGACCCGCTTCGCCCAGCAAGTGCGGGAGCGACGGACGCTGGCGAAACTGACCCTCGCCGAGCTCGCCGAGCGCTCGGGCGTCACCAAGGCGGCCATTTCCAAGATCGAGCGGCACGAGACGCAGCCTTCGCTCGATGTCGCCGCGCGACTAGCGGAGGCGCTCGGCGTCACGCTCTCGGAAATGCTGCACCAGACGCCGCGCGCGCGGGTCGTCGTGCTCAAACCGAACGACCAGGTCGTGGCGCGTTCGCATGACGGCGGCATCACCCGGCGCGTCCTGTCACCGACCTTCGATCAGTCCGGCGTCGAGTTCATCCAGTTCGAGATCGCTGCCGGTGCGAGCTCAGGCGTGTTTCCGCCGCACCGTTACGGCACCGAGGAATACATCTTCATCCAGCAAGGGCAGATGACCCTGCGCATCAACGATGACGAGGTCGCGCTCGCCGCCGGCGACAGCCTCTATTACGAAGCGCAATGCACCCATGAGCTGATCAACACCGGCAAGAAGCCCGTGATCGGATTCGCAGTCATCAAGCGCTAACACGCGTGCGTGAATTAGCGGCGGTCGGCCGCCGTGACCGCCTGCAACGGATCGAGCACGCCGGCACCGGTCTCTTCCGCGCGTGCCCCCGCCGCTCGCGCCGCCGTCGTCGTCAGTAGACGCCGCACATCGGCGGGCGATGCCGACGGACGCCGCGCGAGAATGAGTGCAGCCGCGCCGCTGACATAAGCAGCAGCCACAGACGTTCCGGTCGTCATCTGATACGCACTGCCGGGCGACGGCACCAGAATGTCCACACCCGGCGCCGCCAGCCGCACTTGCGATCCGCGATTGGCGCGCGCGAACAGCTTGTCGTCGGCATCGACCGCGGTGACGCCGATCACCTCGCGATACGCCGCTGGATAGAGCGGCGGCGAGCGCGGCCCGGCATTGCCGACGGCCGCGACGAGAACCATGCCTGCCGCGTTGGCGCGCGTCAGCATCTCGGCCAGCAGCGGATCGGCCGGACCGGCGAAGCTCATATTGACGATCTTCGCATTGCGCCCGTGCGCCCAGTCGATCCCCTTGAGGATGGCGAAGGTCGTGCCGGCGGCGCTGGCGCCGTCGTCGAACGCCCGCACCGCGACAATCCGCGCGCGCGGCGCAATGCCGGTCAGCCGCGCATGCGAGGCGATGGCACCCGCCATACCGGTGCCGTGCGCGTGCGCCGGGCCTTGCGTGCCGATCGCATCGAACGTTTCGACCACCGCGCCGGCAAGATCGGGATGCGCACGATCGATCGCGGAATCGATAACGGCGATGACGATGTCGTCGCCACCGGTAATCTTGTGAATGTCACGCAGCCGCAGCTTGTCGATCACATATTGAATGCCGGGCGGCAACGCGTCCGCTGTCGGCGCAGCGTCAGCCGACGTCGTGCTTTGCGCCAGATCGTAGCGATAGTTCGGCTGCGCCGACGCCACCATGCCGCGGCGAGATAGTGCGCGGATCACCTGCGCCACCGTTGCGTTGTTCTCGATCCGCAGCCGATAGACCGCATGGCCTGTCAGCCCGAAGCTTTGCGTTTCCAGTACGGTCAATTGCAGACGGCGGAACAACGCGTCACGCGCCGCCGGCCGCAGCGTCGTCCGCACTACGACGAGCACTTCATTCGGCACGAAACGCGTTTCGATGCGCGGCGGTGCCCGGAAACGACCGTTATTATTGCTATTCCCGCGTTGCGGGCTGCGTGCCGTCTGCGTTGGTCCAACCGTCGTCACCGTATCCGGAAACAGCAGCGGCGAAATCATCCAGCCTACGGGCCCAAGGAAGCAACCGAGCGTCGAACGCCACACCTCGGCGGTCGTCATCTCCCGTTGCAGGATCAGCGTGCCGATCATGGGCGACACCGCTGCGCAAACCGGAGCAGCAATGGCGTAAACGCCGAGCGGCGTCAGGCCGCTGCCGTGACCAGATGTCTGCGGTATCGGGATCGGTGTCGGCGCCGGCAGAGGGCCGCCCTGCGCGGCCGCGTGCTGGAACGATGCGGTGAAAAGCAGCGCGGCGACGGCGGCGACATATCCAAGTCGTCGCAGGATGCCGCTCATGTCAGCGTGATCCGCCGCCAGCCAGCAGCTTCCGGCATTCGCCGAGTTCATGCAGCGCCGCCTGCAACTTGCGCAGATCCTCGCGCGGCAATCCGGCAGCGACGACGGGCGGCGCAGCCGGCCGCGGTGACGACGCCGGTGGCGTGTCTTCTTCGGGCTCTTCCGCCGATGGTGCAAAACGGTCGGCGGGCGCGACCTGCGGCAGCGGCGCCGATTGCATCGGTGGATCACGACGCACCGGCTCGTCGGCTTCGTTGAGATCGCGACCGATCAGCGAAGTGATCCGGTCGCGCAGACCGCGACGCGGCGTCTCCTCTGCGCCGTCGTCCTCTTCGTGTGTGGCCTCGATCTCGTCATCGCCGGCATCGTCTTCAGCGCCGGAGCGATGCGGCGGCTGCGGCGCGCCGGTCTGCCACACCGCCTGCACGAACTTCACGCCCTGTTCGGCGAGAATGCGCTGCACGCCGCGAATGGTGTAGCCCTCGCCGTACAGCAGATGGCGGACGCCGCGCAGCAGATCGATGTCGTCAGGCCGGTAATAGCGGCGGCCGCCGCCACGCTTCATCGGGCGGATTTCGCGGAAGCGCGTTTCCCAGAACCGCAGGACATGCTGCGGCAGATCGAGTTCGTCAGCGACCTCGCTGATGGTGCGGAAGGCCTCTGGCGCCTTGTTGTCCAAAGCCGCCTACTCCCTGTCGCGCCGCGTCACTCGGAGACGGCGTGGCCGTTGATACGCTGCTTGAGGATCGCCGATGGCTTGAACACCATCACCCGCCGCGGCGAAATCGGCACCTCGGTACCAGTTTTCGGATTACGGCCGACACGCTGGCCCTTTTTGCGCACCACGAACGATCCAAACGACGAAAGTTTTACCGTTTCGCCGCGCTCCAGACAGTCGGTGATCTCCTTCAGAACGAGTTCCACCAGCGAGGCGGACTCCGTCCGGGACAATCCCACTTTCTGATAGACCGCCTCGCAGAGATCCGCGCGCGTCACTGTTTTGCCGCTCATCGCCTGCCCCGCTTCCGGCGAAGGATTATCTAGCTGAAATCTAAAGGATATTACGGCGCGAGAGGCGCCGGGGTCAACCGCTTCGGCAACTGGATCACATGCCGGCTTTACCAGCGAACCAGGACCGATCCCCAAGTGAAACCGCCGCCCATCGCTTCGAGCATCACCAGATCGCCGCGTTTGATGCGGCCATCGCGCACCGCGACATCCAGCGCGAGCGGGATCGACGCCGCCGACGTATTGCCGTGACGGTCGACCGTAATCACCACCTTTTCCGGTGCAATTCCGAGCTTTTCCGCACTGTCGTCGATGATGCGCTTGTTGGCCTGATGCGGCACGAACCAGTTGAGATCCTGCGCGGTGTAGCCCGTCGCCTTGAAGGCATCGCGGATCACGTCGGTGACCATGGCCACCGCATGCTTGAACACCGCGCGACCCTCCATCCGGAGCTTGCCGACCGTGCCGGTCGAGGACGGGCCACCGTCCACAAAGAGTTTGGATTTGTGCCGGCCGTCCGAGCGCAGGCAAGAGACCAGGACGCCCCGGTCCTCCCGGTTGCCCGGTTGCTCCTGCGCTTCCAGAACCACCGCTCCGGCGCCGTCGCCGAACAGCACGCAGGTGGTGCGGTCCTCCCAATCGAGGATGCGCGAGAACGTCTCGGCCCCGATCACCAGCGCACGCTTGAACGCGCCCGAACGCAGCAATCCGTCCGCCGTCGCCATGGCAAAGACGAAGCCGGAGCACACCGCCTGCAAATCGAAGGCCGCGCCGTGGGTGATGCCGAGATTGGCCTGCACCGATACGGCGCTCGCCGGGAAGGTCTGATCCGGCGTCGAAGTGGCGAGCACGATCAGATCGATGCTCTGCGCGTCGATGCCGGCATGTGCCAGAGCGGCCTTTGCCGCCTGCGTCGCCAGATCGGAAGTGAGTTCACCATCAGCGGCGACATGGCGCTCACGGATGCCGGTGCGCTGCACGATCCATTCGTCGGTCGTTTCGACCTGACTGGCGAGCTCGGCATTGGTGACAGTTCGGGACGGCAGATAGGCGCCGCACCCGAGAACGACGGACCGCAATGTCATCACAAAGCAGCCTCGTGAACCGTAGCAGACGGAGCGGCCGGGGCCTGGTCATGGCCCAGCGCTTCAGTGATCTTGGCGAGCAATTCGTAACGCACCATGTCGTATCCAATATCGATCGCCGCCGCGAACCCTTCGGCATCGGTGCCGCCGTGGCTCTTGATGACGATCCCGTTCAACCCCAGGAACACGCCGCCGTTGGAGCGACGCGGATCCATCTTCTCGCGCAGCGTCTTAAACGCCTGCCGCGCAAACAGATAGCCCAGCCGCGCACGCCATGTACGGTTCATTGCATTCCGCAGATAGTAGGCAAGCTGCCGCGCCGTCCCCTCGGCAGTCTTGAGCGCGATATTGCCGGCAAAACCCTCCGTGACGATCACGTCTGCCGTGCCCTTGCCGATATCGTCGCCCTCAACGAAACCGATATATTCGAAATGCGCCGCCGGATTTTCGCGTAGCATCTGCCCGGCTTCCCGGACCTGCTCGACGCCCTTCACTTCCTCGATGCCGATATTAAGGAGGCCGACCGTCGGCCGTTCGAGATCGAACAGCACGCGCGCCATGGCGCTGCCCATACCGGCGAGCGCCACTAGATGCGGCGCATCCGCGCCGATCGACGCGCCGACATCGAGCACGACGGATTCGCCCTTGATGTTCGGCCACAGGCAGGCGATCGCCGGACGCTCGATCCCGGCATGCATCTTCAGGTTGAACCGGGACATCGCCATCAGCGCCCCGGTATTGCCGGCGGAGACGACGGCATCGGCCTCGCCCTTCTTCACGGCATCGATGGCTTTCCACATCGACGACTTGCCGCGGCCATAGCGCAGCGCCTGGCTCGGCTTGTCGTCCATCTTGATGGCGACGGCGGTGTGGACGATCTGCGCCTTGGCCTTGAGCCGCGGCTGTTGCGCCAGCAGGGGCTCAATCACAGCCGTGTCACCGAACAATGTGAAGTCGATATCGGGATGACGCGCCAACGCGATCTCGGCCGCCGGGATCACGACGGACGCGCCGTGGTCCCCGCCCATGGCGTCAAGCGCAATGCGAACCCTATCCGACATCAACGACCGTCTCTTCGCCTGTTCAATCCGCGCAAACCGGAATCCTGCCTATGCAGTTCGCCGGCAAGGCGTCGCGCGGGGTCTGGCAAGAAATCCGGCAAAGAAATCGAGCTTGAACCGTTGGACGCCGAGGACGGCCGGGCGGCCGCCAACTTCCGGGCGACAATAGCGGCTCAGCAGCCCATGACAACGGGAACATGACGACGGGTTGCGGAGGGGCACGGGCTCAGCTTCCACCCTTGCTCTCGTTCCGCTTCAGGGCTTCGAGCACGGCGAACGGATTCGGCCGATCCGGCTCGGACGCATCCCCGGCGGTCCGGGTTTCGAATTCCACCCCTGATTTACGCGGATAGGGGTCGATTCCGAGCATCAGGAACTCGACTGCGACCGCGGCAAGGTCGACCGAGCGACCGATCATCGGCTCGCGCGGGTCGCGGTCGTCTGGATCTCCTGCGACCTCCACCTCCCCTTCATCGTCCCGCAAGGAGGGTGAAAACACCAGGTCCACCGGTTCGCGAACCTCGTTCACCAGCGGTTCGAGGGTCACCACGCAGGTCTGGGCGACCTCACCCTCCACCTGCCCGGCGACGCGCAGGCCGTCGCCCCGGTGGCTCACGTCGAAATGCGCGACGAGACGGCTCACCGCGTTCACTCCGGCCAGCGTCGCGATCGCCGGCAGCACCGGCGCCGGCGCGACAAGCTCAACGTGCCGGCCAGCCTCCGCCACCTCATCAAGGGTGATCGGTGCGGCCCAGTCGATCTTGATATCTGGTTTCCCGGCCTTGCTCATTGGACCCCTGCCGGCGCTATCGCCTGCGGATCGGCAAACGGAATGCCGTCTGCCTCCCAGCGTGCGGGATTCTGACCGCGTAGCGCGTCGTGGCTCGTGCGCACATAAGCGGCCAGCACCCGCGCCGCCACCGCCAGTTCGGCGCCTTCCGGCCGGGTCGGGGCGCTGCCCGGCATACCGTCCTGCAGATTGCGGATCACCAGCTTTTCCAGCGCATCCAGCCCCGGTGCCGCCAGTGCCTCGTCATAAGCCCTGAGCCGGCCATAGACCGCTTCGCCGATGCCCTTCATCTGCTTGGGAACCTTGAGGTCGCTGATCCCCATTTCGCGCAAATTGCCGTCCATATCGCGGCAGAACAGGTCGAACAGGCCCTGCGCAAGCGGCTCGGTCTCCGCCCCGCTGCCGCGCAGCCGGGCCAGCACCAGCCCGAGATGGAGGACGACCATGTCGAAACGGCCATTAACTGTATCCGGGACACCGAAATCCCGGTAAAAGGCCGGGCTTCGCGCTTGCGCCACGATCATGCCATACAGGCTGGCAATGGTTTCCTGCCGTGACGGGCGCGGCGACGGATCACCTGACGGGTGACTTGGCTGACGGCGAAATCGAGTCCATATCATCGGGCTGTCGTCGCGGATTGGCCGGCCTTGCCGGACGGGACATGTGGGGCGCCGGGTACGTGAACGTGCCTGGGGATGCAAGAGCGAAATCGGGCGAAATGGCGAAGCAAGATACCAAGGCTGGAACTTTCAACGTGACAGCGGAACAACGCACGCCTCCGCGGCGGCGGGCGATCGCAGCCGCCATGGCGCTCGCGCTCACGCTGGGGCTCGGTGGATGCGGCGGTTATTTCAGCGAGACGTTCCAGCGCGGTTACGTGATCCCTGAGGGTGCGCTGGAGCAGATTCCGATCGGCGCCTCGCAGGATCAGGTGCTGATCGTGCTCGGAACGCCCTCCACCGTCGCCACCGTCAGCGGCGAGGCGTTCTATTACATTTCTCAGCGGACCGAGCGTCCGGTCGCCTTCATGCATGAAGACGTGAAGGATCAGCGGGTGATCGCGGTCTATTTCGACAAGAACCGCAAGGTGCAGCGTCTGGCCAACTACGGCCTGAAGGACGGCCATATCTTCGACTTCGTCAGTCAGACCACCCAGACCGGCGGCGAAGAGTTGAGCTACCTGCGGTTCTTGTTCAAGATCGTTGGGTAAGCTGCTCTCACTATTTCGATATTGAGCAAACAAAAACCCCGCGGCACCGCCGCGGGGTTT
>JBQCFU010000097.1:0-4092 GCA_051958775.1 Pseudolabrys sp. | reverse complement strand
CACGTCATCGCCGGCATCGTGGCCGTGCGTATCATTGACCGACTTGAAGTAGTCGATGTCGAGCACCAGGGTGGTCAGCGCCTTGCCGCGCTGTGCTGCCTGCTCCACCAGCGTCCCGAGATGGGTTTCCATGTAGCGGCGATTGTAGAGACCGGTGAGACCGTCGGTGATTGCCGCCTCGATCGACGTCTGCACATTGTCGCGCAGGCGGTCGGTATAACGCTTCTTGCGGATCTGCGTGCGCGCGCGCGCCAACAGCTCGTTCTTGTCGATCGGCCGCATCAGATAGTCGTTGATGCCGATCTCGAGGCCACGCACCAGGCGTGCATTGTTGTCGGCATCGGCCACCGCAAGGATCGGAATGTGCCGCGTCCGCTCCAGCGAACGGATCTGACTGCACAGCCGCAGACCGTCATGCTGCTGCAGGCCGAGCGACATGATGATGAGTTCGTAATTGCCCTCGGCAATCCGGAACAGCGCTTCGTTCGGATTGGTCTCGACTTCGACGGTATGTTCCTTCGCGAGCGGCGTCGCGCACCGCTCGGCCGAAGAAGCCCTATCGTCAACGATCAGAATGCGCGCGTCACGGCCCTGTTCCGCAATTGCTTCACGCTCCGGATTCTGGATACCGATCTCGCGCGAGGTCACCGCGCGCATCCGCAATTCGTCGGTGAGCATTTTCAGCCGCGCCAGCGACCGCACGCGCGACACCAGCGCTACCTCGCCGACCGGCTTGGTAAGAAAATCGTCGGCGCCGGCTTCGAGCCCGCGCACGCGGTCCGATGCCTGGTCGAGCGCCGTCACCATCACCACCGGAATGTGGTGCGTCTTCGGATTGCTCTTGAGCCGCCGGCAGACTTCGAAGCCGTCCATGTCCGGCATCATCACGTCGAGCAGCACCATGTCACATTCGGCGCGCTCGCAGATCGCCAGCGCATCGAGCCCGTTCATCGCCGTCATGACATCAAAGTATTCGGCGGATAGCCGCGCTTCGAGCAATTTCACATTCGCTGGAATATCATCGACGACGAGAATACGAGCTGTCATGGCGCTCACGCATTACCGAGAAACTGACGGACGGTCTCAATGAATTTGCCGACCGAGATCGGCTTCGACAGATAAGCCTCGCAGCCGCCCTGGCGGATGCGCTCTTCGTCGCCCTTCATCGCAAACGCGGTGACGGCGATCACCGGAATATGCTTGAGCTCGGGATCATCCTTGAGCCACTTGGTGACTTCGAGGCCGGAGACTTCCGGCAACTGGATGTCCATCAGGATCAGGTTCGGCTTGTGCTCGCGCGCGAGCGACAACGCTTCGATCCCGTTGCGGGTACCGACCGTGTGATAGCCATGCGCTTCCAAGAGATCATGGAAGAGCTTCATATTCAGTTCGTTGTCCTCGACGATCAGGACCGTCTTGGCCATCCCCCGGCCCCTTCGTTCTTGTCGCCCTTGTGCGGTCACAGATTGCCGGCCCCGTCGCCTGGCGGTGTCCATTCGGGCATGGTGTACGGTAGCCACCAACTATTACGGAAAGGCAAAGATTTGCCCCGAAAAACCCCTGCACTTGGTAGCCGCGAGGCGGCAGAACATGTGGCAATTCAAGCGCTTAGCTTTATCGCCGGCGATGGCGAACGGCTCGGCGGCTTCCTCGCCGCGACCGGCATCGGCCCGACCGCGATTCGGGACGCCGCCCGCGACCCGCAGTTCCTGACCGGCGTCCTGGAATATGTTGCCGGAAACGAACCGCTGCTGATCGACTTCGCCAAGCACGCGGACCTGCCTCCCGAAACCGTCATGATCGCGGTTCAGGCTCTGGGAGGCGCTGCAGGCCACACCAATTGGCCATAAGCCTCGGGTCATGGGCACGACCGGATTTTGCCGCGACTGTCTGACCGACGTTCCCGACGGAACGCCGCGCTGTCATGCCTGCAAATCCCCGCGCCTGCTCCGCCACCCCGCCCTCGACGAACTCAGCATCGCTCACGTGGACTGCGATGCGTTCTACGCGACCATTGAAAAGCGGGACAATCCCGACCTCAAGGACAAGCCGGTTGCGGTCGGCGGCAGCACGCGCGGCGTGGTCGCCGCTGCCTGTTATGTTGCCCGCACCTACGGCATCCGCTCGGCGATGCCGATGTTCGAAGCCAAGCGGCGCTGCCCCGACCTCGTCGTCGTCAAACCGGACATGGCGAAATACGTCACTGTCGGCCGCGATATCCGGCGGATGATGCTCGATCTCACGCCACAGGTGGAACCGCTGTCGATCGATGAAGCGTTCCTCGATCTTGCGGGCACGGCGCGGCTGCACGGCTTGAGCATTGCCAAGGTGCTCGCCCGTTTCGCCAAGGATGTGGAAAAGCGCCACCACATCACGGTTTCGATCGGGCTCGCGCCGAACAAGTTCCTGGCGAAGATCGCGTCCGACCTCGACAAGCCGCGCGGCTTTGCGGCACTCAGCGCCGCCGAAGCGCCGACATTTCTGGCGCCGAAGCCGGTCGGCTTCATCTACGGGGTCGGCAAGGTCACGGCGGAGCGGCTGGAGCGCGCCGGCTACAAGACGATCGCCGATTTGCAGCGGACCGATCGCACCGAGCTGATGCGCCATTACGGCGAAGAAGGAATGCGCTTGTCGCGGCTCGCCTTAGGCATCGACGACCGCAAGGTCGAGCCGGAACGGGAAACCAAGAGCGTGTCCTCGGAAACCACCTTCGACCGCGACATCGGCGATTTCCGCCCGCTTGAGCGCATCCTCTGGCAGCAGTGCGAGCGTGTCTCCACGCGACTGAAGGCACAAGGATTGGCCGGCACCACCGTGACGCTCAAGCTCAAGAGCGCCGATTTCAAGATCAGAACCCGCGCCCGCGCGCTGAGCCATCCGACGCAGATGGCGAATCTGATCTTCGCCGCCGGGCGCGACCTGCTCGAAGCGGAAACCACAGGCACCAAATTCCGGCTGCTCGGGATCGGCCTCAGTCAGCTTTCGGAAGCCGCGGGCGATGACCTCGCCGACCTCATCAACCGGCGCAGCGCCGATGCCGAGATCGCGGTCGACCGCCTGCGCGCGAAATTCGGGCGCAATGCGGTGGTGAAAGGGCTGTCGCTCGACGACGAATAGAAGCCCTTATTTGCAGGGCTTTTCCTTGTGCAGGTCGAGCGAGGTCAGTTCACCGGCGATGACGAAGTCCTGATAGTTGAGCACCAGCGCCCGCGAAATGCCGTTGTCGAACAGTTCGAACTGTAACGTATAGACCGGCATCTGCTCGCCGCTGCGATCCGACTTGCCGCTATCGAAATAACTGATGGTCACCGGCCACCGCCGCATGGTGGCAAGCTCGGATTGCTTGCCGCTCGCGTCGTCAAGCTTGCTCGCGTCCGGCGGGATTTCCCGGCCGATCACGGTGAGCGTGTTGTAGATTTTCTTGCCGCTCTCGGAGCCGTCATAGGCCGGCACTTCGAGCAGCGTTTGTCCGGCGCGCGCCGCTTGCACGATCCGCCGCATATGTTCGGTCGGAAACACCGCCGTTTTCGGCACGCGGAAGGTGCCAGACTTCGGCTTGCGCAGCGTCACGTCCACCGATTTGGTATTGCGTTCGGCGGTGCCCGACACCGTTTCCACCGTGCGGTCGTTCATCCGGTTCTCGGAGTTGAACCGGAACACCCGCGCGTCACCGTCTTCCCAAGTCGTGGTGCGCAGATCGGTCAGCGCGTTCTTGCCCTCGCCGGAATCGAGCTCCGACACCTGGCGGAACTGCAGCGCATAGCCCTGACAGGCATTGCCGGAAAAATCGTAAAGGATACGCCCGCGCACCGCCTCGAGCTGCCGGCTGCCACGGGTCTTCTGCAACCGCAGGTCATAGACTGCGCGATGCGGAGCGAAATCGATGTCCTTGGAAGGTGCGCCTGGCGTCGTCGGCGCGGCGGATGCGGACAACACCGCAATCAGGGTGGCGAAGGACAGTACAATGGCCGTCGCAGCGCTGCTGGTCGTATTCAATGCCGATTCTCCACAACGCCCCGCGGGCAAAATAGACACGGGAGGGGTCAGCCGCAACCGGACCCGGGGCGCTTGCGCCCGCGGCGGCGATGCGCG
>JBQCFU010000096.1:0-3596 GCA_051958775.1 Pseudolabrys sp. | reverse complement strand
CGAAAACGACCGCGATCGTCGCGCTTGGCATTGTGCAGATTCTCGCCTGGGGATCGTCGTTCTATGTCCCTGCAGTGTTTGCACCGGCGATCGAGGCGGAGCTGGGCTGGCCGCTCGGCGTGCTGGTCGGCGGGCTGACATTCGGCCTGCTGATCGCCGGCCTGATCTCGCCGCGGGTCGGTCGTCTGGTGCAGGATCATGGCGGCCGTCCGGTGCTCATCGTCAGTTCGCTGACATTCGCAGCGGGTCTCGGCGCGATCGCCATTGCAACGGTGCTACCGGTCTATTTCTCCGGCTGGGCGCTGATCGGCATCGGCATGGGTACGGGCCTCTATGACGCGGTGTTCGCCGCGCTCGGCCGCCGCTATGGCGCGCAGGCGCGCAGCGCGATTGCAAGCCTTACTCTGATCGGCGGTTTCGCCAGCACTGTCTGCTGGCCGCTCAGCGCATTTCTGATCGATGCGGTCGGCTGGCGCTCGGCTGCCGGCATATATGCGGTGCTGCATCTGGTGGTGGGCCTGCCGTTGCAACTCTGGGCGTTTCGCGGGGCCGATCCGCCGATGCCGGTGCGCGCCGATCCGCAGCGGGCGGCACCGCTGCGCGGATTTCGCGATCGGCTGATGCTCGGTCTGATCGCGACAAGTCTTACGATCATCAGCGCCATCGGCGCGCTGCTGGTGGTGAACCTGCTGATCGTCCTGCAGTCGCTCGGTGTCGATGCAACCACTGCGGTCTGGCTCGGCGCGATCTTCGGCCCATCGCAAGTTGTCGTCCGGCTTCTCGAAAATCTGTTCGGTGCGCGCTATCATCCGGCCTGGACCATGATCGGTAGCGGCATTCTGGTGGTCGCCGGCCTCGCGATCCTGCTGGTCGGATGGCCGGGTTTTGCCGTTGCTATTTTTCTGTTCGGCGGCGGTTACGGCGTGTCGTGGATCGCGCGTGGCACCCTGCCGCTCGTCGTGTTCGGGCCGGAGCGGTTCCCGCGCGTGATGGGGTTGATTGCGTTCCCCAGCCTGATCGCCCAGGCACTGGCGCCGCTGCTCGGTGCATCGATGCTCACGGGGCTCGGTTCGTCTGCGACTTTGGTTGCGATCCTGATAGCGGCCATCGTCAATCTTCTGACCGTCATTGCGATGTTCGTGCTATGCCGCCGCCGCGAAACCTGAGAGGCCGACGATGCTGGCGCTGCGCACATTGTTTTTCGAAGATCTGTCGGTCGGCATGACCGAGTGCCTGTCGAAGACCGTGGACGCATCCGACGTGGTGGGCTTTGCCGCGATCAGCGGCGACCGCAATCCGATTCATCTTTCCGAGCATTTCGCGGCCAAGACGCCGTTCGGCACGCGGATCGCGCACGGACTTTATACCGCGAGCCTGATCTCCGCCGTGCTCGGTACGCGGCTTCCGGGGCCGGGCGCCATTTACATGTCGCAGACCCTGAATTTTCGCGCGCCGGTGAAGATCGGCGACACGGTCGATGTCACCGTCGCAGTGATCGAGCTTGTGCCGGAAAAGCACCGTGCGCGGCTCTCCTGCATCTGCAAGGTCGGCGACGAGATCGTGCTCGACGGCGAAGCGCTGGTGAAGGTGCCGTCCGCCAATGCCGAGCGTCCGCCGCCGAAGCTCTAAGAGCGTGAGCATTTAGGTTAATTCCGACGTTTATGTCGGTTTTCTTGAAATCAGGCCGCCGATCGCGAGAGATAGCCCGCATCCCGATTGTGTGAGCTTCGATCATGACGATTGCCATGACTTCGTTTCGCCGTGTTGCCATTGCCGCCGTGACGGCGACCGCTGTGGTCGTCTTGACTGCGCCCGTGTCGGCGCAGCCGCTGCGCGAGCGGGCGCATGGTGCGGCGATCTGCGTCGCGCCGGGCAAGATCACCTGCGCGCCGGCGCGCTACGCCCAGGCCGGCGATCCTTGCGCCCGCAAGGACATGTTCGGCAGACTGGTGCGCGGCCGCGTCGCCTGGAAATAACCAGCGCTACAACAGCGTGCCGCGCAGGAAGATCAGCGCGACCGTGAAATAGATCACGAGGCCGGTGACGTCGACCAGCGTGGCGACGAACGGCGCCGACGCGCTTGCCGGATCGAGGCGGATGCTCTTGAGCAGGAACGGCAGCATCGCACCGACGAGCGAGCCGAAGCCGACGATCCCGATCAGCGTGAACGCAACGGTCGCGGCGATCAGCACCCAGTATGGACCGTAGTCGTAGAGCCCCGTCGTCTGCCAGATGGCAATGCGGGCGACGCCGATCACGCCGAGAAACGCGCCGAGCGTTAGACCAGTCGGCAGTTCGCGCAGCGCAATCTTCCACCAGTCGCGCAGCTTCACCTCGCCGAGCGCCAGCGCGCGGATCAGCAGCGACGTCGCCTGCGATCCGGAATTGCCGCCGGAACTCATGATCAGCGGAATGAACAGCGTCAGCACCACGGCCTTTTCGAGCTCGCTCTCGAAGTGCTGCATGGCGCTGGCGGTGAGCATCTCGCCGATGAACAGGATGCAGAGCCAGCCGCCGCGCTTGCGCAGCATCTCGCCGAAGCCGATCTGCATATAGGAGTCTTCGAGTGCGGCGACGCCGCCGAACTTCTGGACGTCCTCGGTGCCTTCCTCGATGATCGCGTCGACGATGTCGTCGACGGTGACGATGCCGAGCATCTGCTGGCTGCGGTTGACCACCGGGATCGCCAGCAAGTCGTGCCGGGTGATCAGCCGGGCCACGTCTTCGCGGTCCATGGTCGCCGGGCAGGTGACCGGATGATCGTCGCGGGCGATGGTGAGGATATTCGCCGCCGGATCGGCGGTGATCAGCCGTCGCAGGGAGACGGCGCGCAACAGCGTCCGGCGCTGCGGCTCGAGCACATAGATCGCGTAGATGGTTTCACGCGTGCGCTCGACCTTGCGGATGTGGTCGAGGGTCTGCGCCACCGTCCAGTCGGAGGGCACGCTGACATATTCGGTCGTCATCAGCGCGCCGGCGGTGTTGGGCGGATAGGCGAGCAGTTGCTCGATCGCGCCGCGCGCATCCGGTTCCAGCAACGCCAGCAGCCGCGCCGCGTCGGGCTTCGGCAGTTCGTGGAAAATGTCCGTGGAGCGGTCGTTGGACATATGCCCGAGCACGGACGCGGCCTGTGTCTCGGGGAGTGCGAGGATCAGTTCTTCAGCCGCCTGCAGTTCCGGCTGGTCGAAGATTTCGATCAGCTTGTCTTCGGGCAGGAGCCGGACGACGGCGACAGCGGTGTCGATGTCCTGCTGATTGAGGACTTCGATGATGTCGGCGGCGCGGCGGGGGGCGAGGCGGGCCGCCTCCTGGGCCGGGTCCCGGATCACGTCGTCGGTCAGGAGTTGGTCGGACATAAGCTCACCTCGGGCCACGGGGGCGGGTGAGCCGGAACGGATCAACCCGCCGCGGGACGCGGCTGTTCAGACAATCGGCTACTAGGGCCGCTGGGCATCGGGGGTTGGTGATCCTTGGAGATGGGTAACGCGTGCCGCACAGCAAAGCATGGCGCGGCTGAATGGGACGTGAACCCTGAGCGTTACGCTGTCAAGAAAAAGCGCGATGAACTCACCGCAGGATCGGCACAGCGATCAGGC